>JABJAL010000019.1 GCA_018669005.1 Nitrospinaceae bacterium | reverse complement strand
CGCCAAACTTTTGGTCGGAAACGAAGTATTTCGGCTCGTCTCCGAAGTTCAATCTGCCTACTACACGGCTGTAGCGGCAAAACAGTTGGCTGGAGTGCGGCAGGAAATCAGCAAAGGTGCGAAATCGTCTTTTGAACTCTCGAAGAGGATGTATGAAGCGGGCAACCTCAGCGATCTCGATCTCGCCAATCAGCAAGGTGCTTATGAGAGCGCCCGAATCGAATGGGCAAAAGCCGAAACCGAGGCGCTTTCTACCAGAGAGCGACTCTCTACTCTTTTGAGTTTATGGGGCAAGGATATTAACTGGAAAGTCCAGAATCAACTCCCTGCTCCCCCCAAGAACGAAATGGATCTCGCTCGACTGGAAGCTCTTGCCGTGGCACAGCGACTCGATTTAGGTGCCGCTCGCCAAGAAAGTGAGACCATCGCACATGCCCTCTCGATTGCGCGCCAGCAGGGTGGGATAGGTTCGGCGGAGATCGGAGTCAGTACGGAGCGGGAAACACATGGCGGATGGGTACTAGGTCCGGTTTTGAAATTCGAGTTACCCATCTTCCATCAAGGCCAGACCAAACTTTCGCGCCTGGAATCTCAGTTGCGGCAAAGTGAGCTAAAGTACGAAGCGCAAGCGATAGAAATCCGTTCCGACGTTCGGGATCTTCGTAACCATCTCGTTGCCCAGCGAAACCTAATTGAACACCACCGCAAAGTTATGATTCCCGTTCGAGAACGCATTGTGGCCCTTACACTCAAAAAATACAATTTTATGCTCACCGGAATATTTGATTTGATCGCTGCAAAGCAAAACGAATTTGATGTGTATCAAGCTTACATTGAAGCGATTCGAGACTATTGGATCACTCGGGCGAAGCTACGGCTTGCTGTGGGTGGTCGGTTGCCGGGGGAGAAGGAATCAAAAGGATAGACAGCAATGTCGGCGCAATAACATGGAACCGGCGCTTTTTTGAAATCGAAAAACAACTAAACTGAAGGAGAATCCTCGTGATTTCCAGAAGAAAATTTATTGCATCCACCGGAGTTGCTGCAATGCTAGGAAGCCTGGCGCAATTTACCCGCGCAGATGCTCATCCACAAGGTGGACTACCGACTCAAAAAACTTCCCTTGGTCGTACTATTCTCGGAGGGGGGAATACGGGACATACACCGGTCGTCATTCCCAATGGAAGTTCCCTCCCTTGGACGATGAAAAACGGAGTCAAGGAATATCATCTTTTCGCAGAGCCGGTCGATCGTGATTTCGCCCCTGGGATGAAAGTCAAGTGCTGGGGTTACAACGGCGAATCACCCGGTCCTATCATCGAGGCTGTGCAAGGTGACCGCGTCCGTATCTTGGTGACCAATCGCCTCAAGGAGCATACGACTGTCCACTGGCACGGGATTCTACTTCCCAGCGGGATGGACGGCGTAGGCGGATTGACTCAGCCACATATCAAGCCGGGGGAGACCTTCGCCTACGAGTTCCTTCTCAAAGATGCCGGTACATTTATGTATCACCCTCATGCGGATGAGATGGTCCAAATGGCATATGGGATGATGGGAATGTTTATCGTCCATCCGAAAAAACGAGAAATAAATTCTGCAGATCGCGATTTTTCGATCATGCTCCATGAATGGGCGGTTCATCCTGGAACATATCGACCGGATCCGTCTGTAATGCTCGATTTCAATATGTTTACGATGAATGGCAAAGTGTATCCGGCTATCGAGCCCCTTGTCGTGCGCACTGGCGAACGTGTGCGTATGCGTTTCGGGAACCTGAGCATGAACCAACATCCAATCCACTTGCATGGTTATTCTTTCAAAATCACGCACACCGATGGAGGGCCTATCCCGCCATCAGCCCAATGGCCCCAGACCACGGTTCCCGTTCCTGTTGGCAGCACACGTGACATTGAGTTTGTCGCGGATATCGCAGGAGATTGGGCCATGCATTGTCATAAATCCCACCACACCATGAATGCCATGGGTCACGAAATTCCCAACCTCACCGAAGTCAATCAAGGTGAGACAGAACAAAATATTCGTGCGCTTATACCGGGTTATATGGCCATGGGTGAGACGGGCATGGGGGATATGCAAGACATGGCGAGCTACATGCCCGGACCGAAGAACACTTTGCCCATGATGATGGGCAAAGGGCCCTTCGGCAACATCGAGATGGGCGGTATGTTCACTGTACTGAAAGTGCGAGACGACATCACCAACTACAATGATCCTGGTTGGTACAAGCACCCCAAAGGGACGATTGCGAGCCGAGTCTCGTCTAATTGATTGTTGGGGAACGATGGGCCGCCCTCCCAGTCGTGTACAGGGCGGCCCATTTCCCAATAAAGCGCCATGACTATTCTCCTCTGGCCTCCCCGCCAAATAACCGGCGGTGCTCCTTAATAATTCGACCCCTTAAAAATTCAATGCTTTTGAAATCTAATAAAATACCATTCAAACAGGTATTCAAGACTCGAACCTGTAATTAAATAGGACGGGAGGGGGGGGCGTGGACAGGCCTGCTTCACGGCCATGACAGCCTCTGAAAGAATCCTTGCTAGTGGACCTAAAAGGTCATCACAAACGCTGGATATTCAAGAGTTTCCGGCCGGACGAACCTACCATGAAATTGGCTGGGCCAGGACGCCACGCTTGGGTCTCATCAGGCGACCTTCTTATAGTAGTTATTCAATCTAGATGGGGTCCACTTTTTACGAAGCACAATATGGGCTCGCCTGCGGCCAGTACGGCGACCCAGTAAATACACGACGGAAGAACCCATAGTTGGCTTCAAAATCTTTCAAATTCGCCATTCATGTTGTGCTGTAATTGTGCTGTATAAAATCCCCTAGGTGTCTTCTGATCCAAGGAATTATTTTTGGCTCCTGATTTCCTCGCCATTTTCCATTATTTTTCCGGGTTTTTATGGGTTTTTCCAGGTATCTTTTGTGTTTTCCGGGATATTTTGTAGGTTTTTAACCCGGCTTTCCCCGCGAATCCCCGTGTTTCCCCGGTTTTAGAATTTCTGGACTTCAAATCCAGTGTGCGGGGCTAAACCCTTCGCAGGTGGGTTCGACTCCCACGCATTCCCGCCAATTTAATCAAATATTTACAAATGTATTTTTCTCGGGCAGGATTCTTCCCGATATTCATCACGACAAGATATAAAGGTGGCGAGGCACCATATCAGCAGAGGCGCCGCGTAAAGAACTCCAACTCCCCACCCCTCATCAATGAGACAAGAGAGGAATTTTTTCCATGTTGAACTTCACCCAATTCGACGAGCTCGTATGTGATGTCCTCGTGATTGGCGGCGGGGTGGCCGGAATGATGGCCGCCCATGAGGCCCATCTCGCTGGCGCTCATGTAATGTTGCTCACCAAATCGACATTCCCCGCGGGGAGCTCCTCCATGGCCAGAAGAGGATATGCGGCCCCTCTCGGCCATGTGGATTCCCGAGACAACCCTTATGAGCATTGGAAAGAAATCATCTCAGGGGGCTACGGCATCAACAATCAGCGCCTGGCACGGATTATGGCCGAAGAGGTTATCGAGCGGACCTACACCATCGATTCATGGGGTCTGGGTCTTGTGAAAATCGATGTGGACAAATATGACCAGGAGTACAGCCCGGGCGAGATCTATCCCCGCCTTTTGCATTGCGTCTCCGGCATGGGCAAGCCCTTGATGAAAATTCTATCGACGAGGGTGAAAGAGTTGGGCATCGAGGTGCACAACAATTCTTTTTTGGTGGATTTGCTCAAAGATGCCACCGGAACCGTAGTGGGTGCCTGGGGTTTTAAACACCGGGAGGGAAAATTCATCGCCATCCGGGCCAAAAGCACCGTTCTTTGTACGGGCGGCGCGCCCCAGCTACACCGAATAAACGACTCGCCGCCACAGGTAACCGGAGACGGCTACGCCATGGGTCTCCGAGCGGGCGCCGAGCTTATTGACATGGAAATGATCGATTACGTTCTAACGACAGGCTGGCCGGAAAAGATGGAAGGCTATGGCAGCAACAGCCATACTTTCCTTGCCGCGGGGGGACAATTCCTCAACCGCGACGGCGAGCGTTTCATGAAGCGCTATAATCCTGATGCGAAGGATGGTGTCTATGAGAATGGACATCGCTCAGTCATCAACCGCGGAATCGGCACCGAAGTCTTCGAGGGACGCGGAACGGATCATGGCTGCATCTATTTTGATGTTAGAGATGCTATCGGTGCGGTAGGTGAAAAAGGAGAGAACATCTCAAGGGCCTTCAAGAATGCCGGGGTTGATCTGCACAAAGAGCCCTTTGAGGTCTGTAGTTGTCCGCATACTTTTCTCGGCGGGCTGCGAATCGATGAACATGGACACACCACGCTTCCAGGCTTCTACGCTGGCGGCGAGGCGACAGGCGGGGTCCACGGCTCTAATCGCCTGGCCGGGGCCGCGCTTGCCGATAGCTTTGTTTTCGGCTCGCGCACAGGACGGACAGCCGCCCGGGAAGCGGCGGAAAGGAAATCGCCCGCCATCCCCAAAAGCGCAGCAGAGGAAGTTCGCGCCTCGCTTGCCCAGCGCGAGTCCGCCTCTGGCGGCATGAGCCCCGAGGCGTTCCGCCTCGCGCTCCAGGAAAATGTCTACAACAACATTGGCCAAGTTCGCTCCGAGGAGCGCCTGCTGAAAGGCCTCGCTCGCCTGAAGGCGCTTCGCCAAGAGGCCCACTCCGTTTACCTCGAGAGCGAAGCCGAGCCAAAACGCTTCAAGGAGCTCATGAACATCATTGAGACCGAAAATTTGATCGATGTGGCCTCCATGATCGGAACCTCCGCTCTTTTGCGCACGGAAAGCCGAGGGGGGCACGTACGCTACGATTTCTCCGAGCAGGATGACGAGAACTGGAAGGTCAACCTGGTCGCCTTCAAGGGCGAGAAACCCGGCGAGGTCAGAACGCGTATCGACGCTATTGTTGAGGAAAACTTCTCGGCTCCCGCGCCTGCTTGAGAATCAAGATTAAAAAAAACCGACGCCCCCCGGGAGGGAGGCGTCGGCAGTGGGAATCCAACCGCAAATTAGAATATGGGTTATGAATCCGCCCGAAACGGACACCCCATCAACACAAGTTTATTTTTTCTTCGTCGCGCCGACGCTCTTCAAAATTTTCCCATACGCCGCAAATTCTTCTTGAATATTTTTCTTAAGAGCGTCCCCCGAAATCGGGGTAGGCTTGTCGCCCATTTTGCTGAGTAGTCTTTTGTAAGTTTTGTCTTTTACCAGCTTATTGAAACCATTCACCAAAGTGTCAATATTTTCCTGGGGAATTCCTTTAGGGCCGATGACAAAACGCTTCGAGGCAAGAACAAAATCCACCCCTTGCTCACGCCATGTAGGCACTTTGGGAAATAGCTTGTTCCGTTTTTCGGCGGAAATGCCCAGAATTTGAACCTGTCCCCTTCGATACCGGCCCAAAGTTCCGCCCGTGGCCGGAAGCGCACCGAAGGTATCGATATGGCCACCCAGGCCGGATCGATAAGCGGGGCCCCCGCCTTTAAAGGGGATATGTTTTAATTTAATTCCCGCGTCAGCCATCACCTTCAAGAGCATCAAGTGGCCAACACCGAAAATGCCCGATGAACCATAGCTCAACTTTCCGGGGTTCTTTTTCGCAAAGGCCTTGAATTGCTTGAAATTTTTCCATGGCTGCGACGCCAACGCCGCCATCATGTAGTCGGCTTTAGTAAACAGATAGACGTACTCAAAGTCTTTGAAGGAATCGTAGCCCATATTGCGGACATGCGGGCTAACCGAAAGGTGGGATGACGATGCCATCATCAGTGTATGGCCATCAGGTTTGGCTCTTTTCAACGCACCCATACCGATCTTGCCGCCAGCGCCGGGCATGAGCTGAACGATCATGGGCTGGCCCAGATACGTATAGGCGACACTTGCCACGGCCCGCGCATTCAAGTCATGACCACCGCCAGCACCCAGGGCAACGATCAATTTAATCGGCTTCCACGGAAATTTCTTCGCCGCATCGGCTGTAGTCGTTCCCATGAAAAGAAGCGACATAGACAGTACAACTGCAAAAGCGAAACGCCATTTGATTTTACTCATTGCCTTTCCTCCCTGAAGTAAACAAACATTCTCTATTCAGCAGAAACCTTCGGTTGCTTCCAGACACTCAGAATCAAAATTATTACAGCTAATATAATGAAAAATAAAGAAATCGGTTTTGTGAAAAAAACAGTGTAATCCCCATCGGAGAGCAGCATAGCTTGCTTGAATGAACGCTCGGCCATTGGGGTGATAATGTAGGCTATCACAAGAGGCGCCAGAGGAAAGTGCAATTTTCTCAAAACATAACCAAAAGCACCGGCAACCAGAGCAAGTTCAACATCACCAAGATTGTTATGGAAAATGTAGCTTCCCACCACGCAAAACAAGATGATGCACGGAATCAACAGAGCTTGCCGAATTGTCACAATGGCGGCGAAAAATGGGGTCAGGAGCCAACCCTGAAGCAACATGATCGGGTTGCCTATCAAGAGCAGGGTGAAAATGGCGTACATGGTGGGGCCATTTTCCTCGAACAGTGATGGCCCCGGCCTTAACCCCTGGGCGATAAACGCACCCATCAAGATAGCCGCCGTTCCCCCACCGGGTATGCCCAGCGTCAAAGTGGGAATCAGGTCGGCGCCAGCAACCGCACTATTGGCCGCCTCTGCTGCGGCAACCCCTTCATAACTGCCATGGCCAAATTCTTCGGGGTTTTTCGAAGCTCTTTTCGCGGCCCCGTAGCCGATAAATGTAGCAATAGAAGAGCCGGTGCCGGGAATGGCGCCGACAATCGTTCCGATAATTGCTGAACGAAAAATTGTTCTGCCTGTTTTTTTAAATTCCCCCATTGTGAGGGAGCGTCCCCCTTTCAAATGGGAGGTTTCCGGTCTCTCGGAAAGCACAGACGTTTTCTTCTCGACCTGGATCATCACCTCGCTAATGGCGAACAGACCAATCAAAAGAGGGACCAGGCCAATGCCCCCTTGCAAGGTGTCAAACCCAAAAGTAAAGCGTTCTGCGCCTGTAATGGCATCAAGACCAACAGCGCCGATCAACAGTCCTATCAAGGCAGAGATAATCCCTTTCGGAACAGATGCCCCGGTTACACTGGAAATAACGGTCAAACCCATCACAAGCAATCCAAAAAACTCTGCGGGCCCGAACTTAAGGGCGAGGGCTGCGATAGGTATGGCTGCAACGATCAAAGCGATATCACTAAAAGTGTCCCCAAGGGTGGATGAATATAACGCCATCTGTATGGCGCTTTTGGCCTCGCCCTTTTGCGCGAGTGGATAGCCGTCTAGGCAGGTTGCCGCCGCAGGCGGCGTGCCCGGGGTATTAACAAGAATCGCCGGAATCGAGCCTCCGAACAACGAGCCCTTGTGAACGCCAAGGAGAAATGGGATACCCAGAGTGGGAGACATAAAAAAAGAAAAGGGAACCAAAACAGCTGTGGCCATGACCCCCGTTAATCCGGGAATCGCCCCAACAGCAATTCCGGCGAAAACACCCACCGCAACCATGGAAATGGCTTGCCAAGTCAGTGCAATTCTAAGGCCTTCAAAAATTTGATCTATCATCTCAGGAATATTTCACCTTCCGGGAAAATCACGCTAAAGCTGTACCAGAACGAATAGCTTAGAGCTATGGGAAAAATTAACGCCATGGATACAATGTGTCGCCAATCGCGCACGCCAAGCAAAAAAATGATGACTGCCATAAAAAAGGGAGCTACCAAGGTGAAGCCTAAATACTTGAGCCCGACTACGAACAGATAAGTTAAAACAAAAACAGTAGCTACGCGGAGTCGGGCGGACATGCGATCAGGGTCTGGAATTTCAGCGGAGGTATCTTTAATCGCAGAAAAGAGGAGCACCAGACTTACCAACCCCAATCCAACAATGGTAAGGCGAGGGAAGAAATCTGGGTGCAAGACCGCTGGTTTAGAAACATCGATAGGGATAGATAAGATGATATGAACCGGTATAATATAAAAATAGGCGAGCAGGCTAAAAAGAACGAGAATAACGCTAATGGAAATCGTACCGACACGCATGCGTGCTCCCCCACCCACAACATATAATTCAACGGTTGATATGTGTTCATAATTTAAGGAATATCTATTGCTAAATCAAGTAGCATCAGCAATCCATCAAATAAGCTATTTGCTCTTGTCGAATTAAATATCCATTTGTCTTTCCAAGGAGGATAAAACATGGAGACCAAAGGCCTCGGTGTAGCGGTTGTCGGCTCAGGACGAATTGGAACGCTTCGGGCCAGCATGGCGGCGTCCCATCCGGCAGTTCAATTTCTGGCGGTCTCGGACCTCGACCCCACTCGCGCAGGCGACCTTGCAGAAAACGTGAAAGCCGATTTTTCATCGGGCGACAACATGGATGTCATTGCACATCCCGATGTGAATGTGGTTATCGTTTCCACGAGCGAACACGAGCACTTCCTGCCAATCAAACAAGCGCTGGAGTTAGGTAAATCCGTTCTCGTGGAAAAACCTATCGCCCTGAGCCTGGAGGAGGCGGACAAAATTGTCGCCATGGCCGAGGAGACGGGCACTCTAATTCGGGTTGGATACGCCCAGCGCTTTAAGCGACGTTATCTTTCAGCCAAAGAGCAAATATTAAAGGGCATGGTAGGCGATATTCTAGCGATGTCGGGCCGCATGTGTAATTCGCGGGCCCAAGGGATTGAAATTCTCAAGCGCTCTCCTCATGCCACCCCCGTCCTCGATGTTTTGACCTACTGGGTAGACATGGCCTGCTGGTTCATGGAGGGCATTCGACCTGTCGAGGTTTTGGCCCGCGGGAACGGGGTTATATTTAAAGACGCTGGTTTCGAGGCAGACGATACGACTTGGGCTATCATTACATTCGAAAACGGGGCGGTGGTGAATCTGGGCGTGTTTTATGCGCTACCCTCTCATTACCCTGCCCTTGGTCAGGGTGTCCAGTTTGAAATTTATGGGACCGAGGGCGCCTTGATGATGGACGACGACCACAAAGATGAGCTTTTGATTTCGAACAAGGGGATACCGCATGCCTATATCCCCGACCTCAATTTCAAAACGGCATTTTTAAGCAGTTCAACCCCGGGCAATTGGTATCTGGGCGATTATTGGGGACCCGTTGCCGATGAAACCCGTGTTTGGCTGGACCATTTATCAAAAGGGAGGCCATGTCCCATGGCAACAGTTCAGGAGGCCAGACAGACCCTCGAATTAACATATGCGATTGAGGAATCGGCCAAAACCGGAGCCATTATAAAACTACCTCAGTAGATAGAGCGGGTCCGATTTATTCCTCTAGCCTTGTTTTTTTGAGCAATGGCCTCAGCCGCTGGTGGTATTTATTATCGCAATTCGCCAGACATAAAGATTTGGCGCTATAGTGGCCGATAGGTTAATTGATACGTTTTCTTTCTCAAACCAAGGAAATTCTTTCATGGCCGCACACAAATTACTTCTCGTCGATGATGAGGTTGTCGGCCTCGAAATCATGAAGGACCTGCTTGAATCATCCGGCTATCAGATTGAAACGGCTCAAAGCGGCACCGAGGCGTTGGAGAAATTCTCGCCCGAAATTGACCTCATCGTTCTCGATGTCATGCTCCCAGGCATGGATGGCTACGAAGTGGCAGAACAAGTGAGATCTCACGCCACCCATGGAGATGTTCCCATTATTTTCCTCACCGCCTTGAAATCTGAGGAGGACAAGGGAAAAGCCATTAAGGCAGGCGCAAGTGATTTCGTTACAAAGCCGGTTGACATCGAAGATATGGAAAAAAGAATTGCTCATTTACTAGAGAAAGTTGACTAGCTTGGCAATCCAAACACCTACACATATCAGCTATCTCAGGCAGATATTCTCAATGCCCGCAAAGATCATTGTCGCCATAGCCTTATTCGTGTCTTTATTTTCAGCGCCTTTACTCGTTGATTCCAAGGCCGCCAACAACAGCCTGGACTTCCTCACCCTTGAGGAGCGTATCTGGCTGGCCGAGCACCCGATACTCCGCCTCGCCCCCGATCCGGAATTCGCCCCGATAGAATTTATCGACAAAAAGGGCCGATTTAGGGGGATGGCAGCCGACTTTTTGGCACAGGTCGAAAAAATACTTGGAATCCATTTCACCATTGTCCGCCTAAAAAGCTGGGATGAGGTTCTCAGAAGGGCACAGACCCGAGAAATTGACATGTTTGGAGCGGCGACCAATACCCCCATCCGCTCCGAATACATGACATTCACGAAGCCTTACATAGTCCTTCCCGGATCTATAATTGTTCGTAACGATGTGGAGGGTTCCTTCGATATGAAAAAAATTCAAGGAATGAAAGTCGCCGTCGTATCGGGATATATGTGGCAGGAATTTATACAAAAAGACTATCCGAATTTCAAATTTAACCTCGTCCCGGATATCCAAACCGGACTGAGGCAAGTTTCTTTTGGCACCTCAGATGCATTCGTCGGCAACCTTGCAACGGCGACCCATTACATCCACGAAGAAAAAATTACCAACCTTCGCGTTGCCGGAAATACCGGCTATTCCGCCCCTCTCGCAACTGGCGTCCGAAAAGACTGGCCGATTTTGATATCAATCCTGGAAAAATCTTTAAATAGGATCTCTCCTGAGGACAAGAAGAAAATAAAAGATAAGTGGATCAGTTTAAAACAACAACCATGGGCACTAGAGAAAAGCATTATGGTTGGAATTATCGTTTTTTTCATGTTAGCCGCCTTCGTCAGCACTGATAAATATGTACACGAGCGTATTAAATCCAGAGAAGCCATCGAGCACAGCAAGGAAATGATCGCTCGGGCCGGAAAACTCTCATCCCTTGGCACGCTAACGGCGGGCGCGGCGCACGAAATCCTGAACCCGGCCAACATCGTCGGCATGCACGCCCAGAGATTAATGAGGACAAATGAAGAGGGAAGCCGCGAATATAAATCGGCCAAGGTGATTTACGATAGCGTTGGGCGCATCAACCAGATATGCGACGACCTACGCCGTTTCTCCAGGAACGAGCCCACCGCCTTCAAACCTTTCAATCCGAACAAAATCACGCGAAATTCGCTGAACCTTCTTCTTCATGAACTTCGCCTCGAAAGCATTCGAGTTGAATTAAATGTCGACAACGAAGACCAGCAAATATCGGGTGACCCCAATCAGATTCAACAAGTACTTTTCAATCTAATCGGAAATGCGAAAGACGCCATGCCCAATGGCGGCAATTTAATAATTACAACCCTAGAGACAAGCAAGGAGAATAAGAAGTGGTGGGAATGCCGCGTGATGGATACGGGCTCCGGAATACCGGAGGACATCATGCCCAACCTTTTCGACCCATTCTTCACCACAAAACCCGAAGACAAGGGCACCGGCCTGGGTCTTTCGGTTACTTACGGGATAATCGAAAATCATGGCGGCGCCATATGGGCCGAAAGTAAAACAGGAAGCGGCTCTACATTTATTATCCAACTTCCGGCTCATGGCACAGCATGAGATTTTTCAATCGTGCGCCCCGCGTAAAAGAGACCTTTTTTATCGTTAGCGAAATGATGTTCTTTTTGAAATGTCCTGGCGATTCCCTATTAGCCATGACGCCTCATCCACATAAAAGGCGCTATCGCTCAGCGGCTAACAACTAGAGGAAATACCACTCTTGATCCCCATCGTTTCCATCATCGAGGTAATCAACGCCTTCGTCTGGGGGCCCTGGATGATGGTCTTTCTCGTCGGGACCGGCGTCTGGCTCACCTTCGGCACCGGGCTGGTACAATTTCGAAAACTCGGCTTCGCCTGGAAAATGCTGTACCGCAGTGTTCGGGGAAAAGATCTAGAAGACGATTCCACACCCGGCGAAATCACCCCGTTCCAGGCATTGATGATGGCCCTTTCGGCTACGGTGGGTAACGGTAATATCGCCGGGGTCGCCGCAGCAATCAGCATCGGTGGCCCAGGGGCTCCGGTCTGGATGTGGTTAACCGGTATTTTCGGGATGGCCACCAAATTTGCGGAGGTCGTCCTCGGCATCAAGTACCGCCAAATACAACCGGATGGAACAATAGCCGGTGGGCCAATGTATTTCCTAGAGCACGGCCTCGGGCTTAAATGGACGGCCTGGCTTTTCGCGCTATTTGGCGCCATCGCCGCCTTTGGTATCGGCAACATGGTTCAGGCCAATTCTGTGGCCCTGGTGTTTCGGACCGAACTCGGCGTACCCCAGTGGATATCAGGCCTTTTCCTGGCGGGAATGACCTATCTGGTCATCATCGGCGGGGTAAAAAGAATCGGTCATGTTGCGGAGATTCTCGTTCCCATCATGTTGCTTATATACATCGCGGGGGGGCTGACGCTTATCCTCATGAGAATTTCAGAGGTTCCCGCCGCTTTCCATCTGATTTTCGATAGCGCCTTCAACGGCCAGGCCGCTGTCGGCGGATTCGCTGGCGCTGGCGTGAGCCAAGCCCTGCGCTACGGTGTTGCGCGGGGCATATTTTCGAACGAAGCGGGGCTAGGCACCGCCTCGATCGCCCATGGCGCCGCCCGGGTGCGAGAGCCAGTTCGCCAGGGCAGCATCGCCATGCTCGGCGTATTCATCGACACCATGATCGTAAACACCATTACCACGCTGGCCATCGTTCTCTCCGGGGTGTGGACAACCGGGCTCACAAGCACCGCCCTTACCGCCAAGGGGTTCACCACCGTTCTGGGGCCGCTGGGCGGCTGGATTGTAGCGTTCGGCTCAATCACTTTCGGCTACAGCACGCTCCTCACCTGGTCATATTACGGCTTGAGTTGCGTGAACTATATTAGCGGTGTGCGGGCCTCCCTCATCTATCGATGGGCTTGGTGCATCGTGATTGTCATCGGTGCGCTTTTTTCGAGTGATTTACTTTGGGTCAAATTCGTCTGGGATCTGGCGGACACTATCAACGGCGCCATGGCGATACCGAATCTGATCGGTCTTTTGGGACTGAGTATGATCGTGTTCTCAGATACCAACGTTTACTTCCCACTTGGCGGGAAAAAATCACAAACCCCTCCCTCCCCTCACAACGTGGAAGGAATCCTCGACGAAAGATTCTTGCAAAGCCGGCTGGATTCGCTGGGCATGACACAAATGGAAAAATATCTAGAGTTGTTCCGGCAGACACACACAAGAACGATAGGCCAGATTGAATCGAACTGGCACAACCAGAATTTCGATTCGCTCCGCGGAGAAGCTCACACCCTGAAAGGGGCGGCATCGGCCTTGGGTATGGCCGGGCTGAGCACACTTTCGGCGAAAATTGAAGAGTTGGCCGCTCAGGAAAATGCGGGCGAGCTTGAAATTTTTCTGGATTTCATTCGGCCGGAATTTCTAGAAACGCTGGAAAACATCGAAATGTTTTTCGATTCAAAGAAGAGTTGAGATTTGCCCGCTTCCTAAATAAAATCTTCTGCAGGGTCCGCGCTCAGTTCATCGTATAACGTATCTGGCATCAAAAAAGTAAGCAAAAAACGGCCAATCCTGATTTTTGCGCCGTCTTGGAGCATGACTTCATCCTCTCCTGAAGCCAGAGTTACCCCGTCCACTGCCGTGCCGTTCACAGAGCCGCAATCCGTCAAACTGTAATGATCTGCTTTTATAAAAAAATCTGCATGCTTTTCCGAAACGGCAAAATCGGGAATGATTATATCGTTGTCGAACGTGCGGCCCGCCGAATAATTAAAACCTGGCGAAGTCGATCCCACCCGCTTGATAAAGGGATAAATCGTCTCGGCCGCAGCCTTGCTGGTCTTGATCTCATGCTCCTCCTCGGAGCCACTCAATCGAAATAACTTGGTCGAGCCGTCTCCACCCATTTCATCCGTTGCAATTCCCGAGACCAGACCCACGCCTTTTAGAACTGGTCGGACCAGGAGCCTTGAGAAAATCCGCTTCGAGTGGCGCTGAGCGATGCTCTGCAAATCGACAAAACTGAGTCTTCCCGAAGTGTTGATGAACTCAACGATATTAACCGGCAGCGGCGTTTTAGAGTCATCCTCAAGCGCATCCTCCTCGCTTTCGG
This sequence comes from Nitrospinaceae bacterium, assembly GCA_018669005.1. Classification (NCBI taxonomy): domain Bacteria; kingdom Pseudomonadati; phylum Nitrospinota; class Nitrospinia; order Nitrospinales; family Nitrospinaceae; species Nitrospinaceae bacterium. The sequence continues at coordinate 13,603 of JABJAL010000019.1, read as the reverse complement.
CAATTTCACGGGGAGTCAGGTCGGTGAAATTCTCCTGAGTCGAATGCGCACTCACTGCGGTCGAGCGCCGAATCACCGCATGTGAACGGGCTAGAAGTTCTTGCTCGTCATAGGGCTTGGTAATGTAGTCATCGCCGCCAGTTTCTAACCCCTCGATACGCGTTTCCTTAGAAGTTTTTCCTGTCACAAAGATGATTCCCACATCAGAGCGCGATCTGAGTTCTTTGGCCAGTTGAATACCGTCCTTTCCTGGCAGTCCGATGTCGAGTAATACCAGGTCCACTCTCACCCGACTGGTCACGAGAACAGACTTCATCTGGAGGCCGTTCTTGGCCTTGCTGACCAGAAAACCCTCTTTTTTCAAGAAATCGGCCAGCATCTCCCGGCTAACGGGCTCATCTTCGACAACAAGAATATGATGTTTTTTCTCTGGCATCCTGTGACCTCTCCAAAACAACAAACAAAAAAGCTTTTTCTTAATTACGGTGCTCTTTGTGGCACCCGATACACGTAGCTTGTAGCCGAAAAAGAGCCACCACCATCCCATCCCAGCGTTTAGACTTTGCCAGTCTTTGAATGCCATGAGACTGCGCAGCTAATTGACGCAAATAGGTTTGAGCTGATTTATTTTTCTTAAACTCTTCAAGCCTCGCTAAAAGAGCAGCAGCCTTTGTGATCTCCTCGGCCCACCCGGCGGCCTGATCAAAGGATATGTCGTCTTCATCTTGGACAGGAGACAACATGATTGACTTAACAGTTTCAACGTAAGCCACTTCCAGTTGGGCCATAAACTCGCCCACTCCCTTACCCTTTTTAGCGCCTTCCGAGGGGGCGGGAATTACGAAAATCAACAAAACAGCTACAGAAAGTTTTACAAATATATTTTTCAAAAACGGCATTCGTTTTCTCCGCCAATTCCTTCAAAACTATTTGGCAAAAATTCAAAAGCTTTAAATGGAGACCCAGCCAGGCGATCACCTTACTCTCGGAATAACTTCCTTTGCTAGCATTTCGATGATACGGAAACGCTCGCTAAGGTCAAAAGGCATCGCGACGAGAAAGGTCTCGACTCCCTGGTCGGCGATTTCCTCAAAGCGCTCGATGACATCGCTCTCAGTGCCCACAATACCAAAACGATCGAGGAGATAATCTGTCACACGCTCGGCATTTTTGTTTTTGAAACCGACGTCACTCTCATTGTAATTTTCTCGAAAATTCTTAACCCCAGCCAGATGCGCCTCGGGCACGGCATTGTAGGCGACCCGAAAGTTATGATTTGCCCTTGTACACATTCGCGGTCTTGTCGCGTCGCGAACAGCGTCACGGTCGGGTCCGAAATTAACGATACCATCCACCCAGATGGGCACACTTGCCGCCTCGCGACTGGCTCGGGTCTCGCCCTCGCCCACACGGGTTCGCACCCAGTCAATAACCTCGGACGAGAGCCCTGCACCGACGATGAGGCCATCGGCCAACTCGCCTCCCAGTGCAAGCATTTTAGGACCATCCGCCGCGAGGAAAATCGGCAAGTCAGGTTTGCACCAGGTAGAACAAAGCTCCTGGCCCTCGAAAGTAACGGGCTCCCCGTCAAGCAATGCGCGCAAAACCTTGAGTGCCTCGCGCATACCCGAGAGGTTCACATATTTTTTCCCCAAAAGATAAAGGGCAGTATCGCCCGACCCGATTCCAAGGATGGTTCGCCCACCGGCAATGTGATCGACGGTGGCAAAGGAATTCGCCGTCACCGAAAGGTGCCGGGTCAGAGGATTGGTAACACAGGTCCCGATGGCGGCGGTCTTTGTCGCTCGCGCCGCGAGCGTCATAATTGCGAGGGGATCTAAAATTCGAAAATGCGAAAGGGAGACCGTGTCCGAAAAAAGGAGCGGGTCAAACCCCATGTCCTCGGCTCGGGTGACAAAATCCAAAAATTCATCTATCGGCGGAAATTCTCGTAAGGGACCAATGTGAAGACCGATGCGCACTGAAAATCCCCTAAAGAAAATCGTCGAACGGGAAAGCAATTAAAAGGCTAATTAGTGAACAATCACAAATATTTCAAAGAGATTCCGAAAATACCGATGGGCAGCCCAGACTGCATCTCTACTATGAACTGAACATAGCTTCCTGGATATTTAAAATTCTACGCATGATTTAACTGCCTAGCGGATAAATATTGTTAATAAGAGGTTTCCTGAAATTCACCTTGCTTCTGCAGCTGATATAAATTTTCATTCCTATTTCTTCTTCTGTTTTTTCTTCTCTTTTTTCCTTGAGAAATGCATTACTACCGGCTCCGGCTTCGGAACCAGGGGATGTTTCAGTTGGGGAACCGTAAACATAATTTGCTTCTCACCTTTGATTCGAACATTAAGCTTTTCCTGGCTCTTCATGTCCTCAATCAAGAGATGCTCATCATCTATCTCAAGTACCTTGAAATACCTCGGAAGCCTACCGGAAAAATTAAAGCTAATTCCTTCGCCGTTTTCAAGCGGCTTGATCTCGAAGTTTTTTTTGTGAATGTCGATAGAAAATTCTAGGATCATGCGATTAAGCTTCTTGTTGCCTTTATCGTTGGCGGTTAGCTTTTCGTTAACTTTCCACTTTCCAAAAACAAAACTAGAGGGAACAGCATCATCATCACCACAGCCCTGAAGAAGCAAAGCCATCGCCAGAATCGCCGGGAGCATACTTATAAACCGCTTGATGCACACGAATTTTTTCAAGAAATATCTCCACTCAATTCTCGGCATTCAAAAAATCGTATCATCTACCCGTATGCTCTCCGATCCCGCCCAATCAAGCAATCCGCCTTCTCGACCCGAAAATTCGCCCAATGGCCAGCCGCCACCCCTCCGGGGCCACTAGCAAAAGCACCAGCGCTGCGGGAACGCGGTAGCGGGCATCAGCGTCCACCTGCCCGAATGCCGAAAACATGCTCAGCGCGAGCGCCAGAAGCATCATGGCACTGGCTGGCAACCTCTGCCCGCCGCTCAAAAACAAAGCGAGCAAAAATCCAGACACCAGCGCTAGCGAAACGGCGGCATCGACAAGCGAATGCCGCCACGACCAAGTTTCATTAAAAGCCCAGGGGAACCAGTACGATATAAATCTTGTCCCCGCCATGGATGCATAACGAAGGGGCCTCGCTCTGATGAACGACTTGGCCTCTGAAATTTGATGGTGGCGAAGACCGGCTTTATCCTCACCGAATTTTTTGTACAGCCCCCAATACTCATCCGTCATGCGATTTAACTCGGCCATGCTCGTACTCTTAACCTTGGTCCCAACCCAGAGGCTATGCGCAATCGTAGGATTTACCTGTGCCCGCCTCGAAAAAGAATTATCTGCAAAAAAAACAATCCACACACCCAAAAGCCCGCAAACCAACCCCAACCCCGCGCTGAGCGCCAGCGCCCTTCCCAGGCCAAAGCTGCGAGAGGCCATGTACAACAAATAAACAAGGGGCGTTGCCGCCAGAACTGCAATAGATGTGGGCCGCGTAAAGAGCATGATCGCGCCCGATAAAGCCAACAAAACAGCACCAATCTTTCCGGGCCGGGCTAAAAAGCGAGAGAGTTGAAACAAATAGAGCGATAAAGTAAAGAGAAAAGCCGTTTCAGTCAGCGTATAAGGCAACCAGAATAAAAACGTTGGAAACACGGCCACCGCGAGGGCGCTATAAATTCCCCGGCCTGAAGGAAGAAGCCCTCGTGTGGAAAAATAAACTAGCCAGACCGTAACGGCATGTAGACCTATATGCAGCCACTTCAGATAAACCGCCTGCGCGATATCGAAGATGTAGATCGGGGTTAGCAAAAAAGGATAAAACTGAACCATCGGCCATTGTTCGAATCCGCTCAGGCTTCCAGCGGCCAGGAGTTTCGAAAGCTCCAGATAGCGTCCGGTATCCCCTCCGGTTATCGGCCCCCCTGCCCGGCTCCAAGCAACAAAAGCCATTAAAAATGCAAAAGCGGCCACGAGAGCCGCCTCAAGAAAAATTTGCCATCCGGGGCGAGCCTCACGATACAGGCCCCCGACACCAGCCTCCAACGGATTCGAGCCCCTCATCACACAGCACATCCGTCGCTTAACGCCTCGGCAACCTGATTCTGCTCCAACTCGCTCATTTGCGGAAAAAGCGGGATAAGAACACATTGCGCCTGAGCACGCACCGATTCAGGAAGGAGATGCCTGAGTGTCGCTCCGGCATAGGGTGCCTCAAGGTGGCTGCACATAATCCCCCGCCGTGTGGACACACCATGGTCAAGCATGTGTTGCATCACCTTCCTTTGATCGCACCCTTCCGGCAGGCGGACACAATAGCTCTGCCAATTCGACCGGGCCCATTCGGGCTCGAAGGGAAGAGCGAGACCTGAAATACCCGACAAAATTTCCCCATAGCGCTCGGCCAGGGCTCTTCGCCTCGCCACCAGGCCAGCCAAGCGCTCCACCTGCTTGAGACCTATAGCGGCCTGAATGTCCGTCATCCGGTAGTTGTAGCCAATTGTGGGATACGACTCGAAAATTACCTGTGAAGCGCCATGGCGCTCGGTATCGGATACGCTCATTCCTTGATGCCTTGCGATCCGAAAATTTCGATCCATCTCCGGATTTTTCGTCGTGAGCATTCCGCCCTCGCCGGTGGATATGACCTTTCTCGGATGAAAAGAAAAACAGGCGACATCCCCATGGGGCCGCCCCACGCTTTCCCAACTGCCATCGACCAAGACTTCGCTGCCAGCCGCACAGGCAGCATCCTCGATAACAGCGATGCCGCGCTCGCGCGCAACACCCAGGATAGCGTCTAATTCACACGGCATGCCCATCTGATGAACACACAGAATCGCCCTGGTTCGGTCGGTAATGGCCTCTTGAACCTTGGCCGGGTCCATATTGAAAGTGCCCGAATCGATATCCACGAATATCGGCTCGGCCCCGCAATAGCGAACACTATTGGCCGTGGCAATAAAAGAGTGGCTCGCGGTAATCACCTCATCGCCAGGCCCCACACCAGCGGCGAGAAGGGTAAGGTGCATCGCCGCCGTGCAATTGGAAACGGCGCAGGCGTGATCCGCCCCAACCACCCCGGCAAAAGCGGCTTCAAACTCCGCCACACGAGGGCCCTGGGTTATCCAGCCAGAAAGTATGGATTCACTTGCGGCTCGCGCCTCAGACTCGTCCATGTCCGGTTTTGTAATGGGGATCATAATATTTGATTCATCGATACCGGGAGGGCGGAAACAGGTTCTTACGCAACTAGATTACGCTCACGCCGCCACCAGTCAACCAGGTCCCTCATGCCCGCCTCAAGGGAAACTTCCGCCTTAAAGCCCAGAAGCCTCTCGGCCTTGGAGACATCGGCAAGCCTCCGCCGGACCGGATTGACGCTACGCTCGTCCTGAAACTCGATATGCAAATCTTCCCGGTCCATTACCTTGAGCAACACTTGGGCGAGTTCGAGAAGACTCGTTTCACCGCCACTGGCAATGTTAAAAACTTCATCCGACACATCCGACTTGGCGGCAAGTATGTTGGCGCGCGCCACGTCGCGAACATGGACAAAATCCATTGTCTGCGAGCCGTCGCCGAAAATAATAGGCGGCTGGCCCGCCTCGATGCGCTCCATCCAGCGAACCAGCACCTCGGTATATTTCCCATGAATATCCATATTCGGCCCATAGACATTAAAACAGCGCGTGGCCACATAGTCGAGACCGTACATATCATTGAACGAGCGAAGCAGACCCTCGTTGAACATTTTCGCCGCCCCGTAGAGGGTGCGGTTGTCGTAGGGATGGTGGCTTTCATCGGTGGGAAACACCTCTGCCAGACCATAGACCGAGGCCGAAGAGGCCGCGACAACTCTCCCCACCTTGTGCGCCACACACAACTCCAGCAAATCATAAGTGGCCTCGACCATGATTTTGATAGCGAGCCGGGGCTCCTCGGCGCAATGCGTGATGCGTAAAGCCGCTTTATGAAAAACAAGATCAGAGTCCTTCACCAGCCCTTCCATCAAAGAGCGATCGCATATGTCGCCTTCTACGATGCGAATCGGCGCTTTTTCCATCACAGCAGCAAGATTTTCGGGGCGGCCTCTAATCATATTGTCTACGGCAACAATTTCCGCGCACCCCTCCTCGGCAAGAAGAGAGATAATGTGCGAGCCGATAAATCCGGCGCCACCGGTTACTAAAATTTTCTTTCCTTGAAGATTCATATTGTCCTTTAGGCCAGGTAGCGAATGAGCTTAGCCGGATTTCCAGCAACAACGGCTTTGGGTGGAACATCCTTCGTCACAACGGCGCCAGCCCCGACTACGGCATCCTCACCGATTTTCACCCCGCACAATATTGTCGCGTTGCTCCCGATGCTGGCTCGAAGCTCTACCACCGTTCGCTCCAGCGACCAGTCATCCTCGCTCTTCCTCTCCCCATCCTCTGTTGTCGCGCGGGGATAGCGATCATTGATGAACATCACGCCGTGGCCGACAAAAACCTCGTCCGCGATGTCCACGCCCTCACATATAAAGGTATGGCTTTGCACCTTTACCCGCTTTCCGAGGCGAACGCCTTTTTGAATCTCCACGAACGTGCCGATGGAGCACCCGTCTCCGATCTCACAACCGTAGAGATTAACAAATCCGTGCAGCCGGACATCCTTACCCAGCTTAACGTCGGGTGCGACCTGCTCATTTTCGCTCAAGAATCTATCTCCACCGAAAGCCCCCCGTTTCTCAGGGAAGTTTGCGCCGCCTCCAGAATCTTCACCACCCGCAAGCCAAAGCGGCCGTCCGTAAACGGACGCTGCCTTGTTCTTATGCACTCAACTAGATAGTCAGCCTCCTCCGCCAGCGCCTCACGTGTTGAGAGCCTTGGCGAAACGATATCTCCCATTCGATAATCGACAATCATTTTGTAAATGTCGCTCTGGCTCATCTCGTTGTTCCTGAATTCCACGCCGCGATCATAAATTTTAACTTTTTCGGTGATTTCGTTGTCATCAAAAACAATCATTTTCTCAGTGCCGCCGATAATAGTACGGCGGATTTTAACGGGCGATAGCCAGCTGACATGACAGTGGGCGATAATCTCACTTGGGTAGACAAGATGAAGATACGCGATAGCCTCTTGATCGTTTTCCATCACGGGCGCGCCAAGCGCTTGTACCGAAACCGGATCATCTTTCATGAAACAACAAAGAAGCGACAAATCGTGCGGAGCGAGATCAAAAAGAACGTTCACATCATTGCTAAAAAGTCCCAGATTAATCCGCACCGAATCGATATATTTGATATCGCCAAGCTCATTACTCTCCAGAAGCTCAAGAATTTTTTTAACAGCCCCTGTGAATAAATAGGTGTGGTCCACAAAGAGGATTCGGCCCGTCTCATCTGAAAGATCAACAAGCTCCTGCGCCTCGGCAACCGTGGCCGCAAGGGGTTTTTCCACCAATACATCTTTTCCAGCCAAAAGCGCACGCTTGGTGAAATCGTAATGAGTCGATACCGGTGTTGCGATCAAGACAAGCTGAATGCCCGGATCATCGAGCAATTCCTGAAAATTATCCGTCACCCGAACAGATGGGTAATTTGAAGCGGCAAGCTCTGCCCGACCCGGCGACAAATCACAAATAGCGAGGAGGCTACAGTCTTTTTGCATATAAAAATTTCGGGCAAGGTTGGGCCCCCAGTACCCGTATCCCACCAACCCGACGCCTATTCGATCCGTTTCCATCACCACCTCATAATAAAATTATGAAAATTTGACCAATGCTATTTCAACAAAAAAACGTTATGGTAACTTATAGCAAATTTAAACTCCGCTGAGTATTTTCATCAAATGATTGCCGCTCGTTGGGAAATCGAACTTAATTCAGGCGCCACGGGACAGGACATGAGCAAACCGAAAAAGATCATTATTCTCGGAACCGGCGGCAACAGCGTAGATATTCTCGACACCATCGGCGAGCTCAACCTCGAATCGGGCATTAAGGCCTATGAATGCCTCGGATTCCTGGACGACAACCCCGAGGCGCTGGGCCGCGATATCGCGGGCGCTAAAGTTATCGGCCCCCTTTCGGCTGCGAATGATTTTCCTGATGCCTTTTTTGTAAACGGAATTGGCAGCCCGTCGAATTTTTGGAAAAAATCCGAAATTATCGAAAAAACCGGCGTCCGGCCTGATCGGTTCGAAACCATAGTTCACCCTTCGGCCTCGGTATCGAAGCTGGCCACTTTGGGCCGGGGCGTTGTCATTCTTCAAAACGTAACTATTGCCTCGTTCGCGAAGATGGAAACCACGTTATCGTGCTCCCCGCCTCGGTCATCAGCCATGACGCCGAAATCGGCAACTACACCTGCATCGCGGCAGGCGTATGTATTTCCGGGAGCGTTGAGGTCGGTGAAAGTTGTTATTTAGGAACAAACAGCTCGCTCATCTCGAACATCCGGGTTGGAAATCATTCCCTAATCGGGATGGGTGGCGTGGTGCTCAAAAACGTGCCCGAGAACAAGGTGGCCGCCGGATGCCCTGCGCGGGTCATCCGCGATACCCGCTGAATTTTACACTCAAGAACCAATGAGGTCGGCGTAGAGTTCTCGGTAGCTGTGAATCAAAACATTCCAGTTGAGATAATCCGAGATGAGCTTGCGGGCCTGAACGCCCATCTCACCCCTCAGTACAGGATCGCCTGCCAGCCGACGGATAGCGTCGGCAATTCCATCCACATCCCCCGGCGTAATGAACATAATGTTCTCGCCGTGCTTATAGGGCACCTTTCCGAACACACCCTCATAGCCGTAAGTGACCACTGGCAGCCCAAGCGCCAGGCTTTCCATCGACGCATGACCCACGCCAGGGATGGTGTCCAGCCAGTGCGCCTCAATATGCGCCTCGCGCAATACGTCGAATAGCTCGGCATGCTGAACCTCGCCCAGGGGTTCGACCTCTTCAATCAAATCCAGCTCGCGAATTCGCTCTAGCGTCCGGGCACGGGTAATTTTCCCGGCGATTTGAAGCCTGAAGCGGAGCCCCTCTTTTTTAAGTATTGAAAGCGCTTGGAGTAAATCCTCCCGGCTGCGCCGCTCGTCAAGGTGCCCTACGCTAACGATATTGACCACCTCATCCGGCCTGCCGGGCTGCGCGGGCTCCAGTTTCAGCGCCTCATCATCAATACAGGTGGAAATCCACTCCATTCGCTTCGGTCGGTAGGTCTGCGTGATGTATTTGGCACCCGGATCGTCGAGCGCGACGATGGCGCTGAATTTACGCATCACGAAATGCCGCATGAGGGTGCGGTCAACGGCCTTGAGCGCGAAATTGAAAAAACGGTTCGCCGGATGATTGATATAGGTGTGAATCGAACATACCGAGGGGAGATCTAGCGTACGGCAGGCGCTGTGCGCCAGGAGAGTTGAATCTAAAATTTGGCTCGCGACGTGGACAGCCTCTATTCCGTGTTTCTTAAATATCTCCACCACCCGGCGGCGGTTGGCACGGCTGTTAATCAACAAGAATTCATCGAAATTAAAAAATAGAGTGCTACTGGGAAGCTTTCCCGCCGGAGGAAGACGGTAGATCGTGACACCATCGCGCACCTCCTCGTGATACACCCCGTCCCGGTTGCAGGCGATCACCACCACCTCATCCCCCGACGCAGTCAGGCTGTTGGCTAACTGTTGTGCCCACTGCGCTGTGCCCGTCTGTATCGGCGGATAGAGATTAGTCAGAACCGCGATTTTCATCTGCTATATCTCATGGGCGAAAAACGAAGACATTCTTCGGCTCCAAGTCACAAATAAAATACGACATGGAAAGAGGAGGGCGATATCGAGCCTTGGATAATCCAAATTTCTGAGGGGTTAATGTGAGCCTGCGCCTTGATATTGTCAAGATTAGGGTAAACTTTGAGCATAAGAAGCCCTGAAAGATGGAGAAAAACTCGCTCCAGGCAATCAGCGGGCGAGAAACGATGGGAGGAGCGTGCAAATTCAATATAATGTGTTTATAATCAATGGTGTACTGAAATATGACCATTTTTGTTGCATATATCTATAATCCTTTTATAATCACGCATGGCCACGAGGCCACCACAAAAAATAAACTTTCGCGACCCGCCAGACTAAGTCGCGTACGGGATGAAAAAAAACATGAGCCAAGGGCAGCAAACTCTAGATACACAAAGCGCAGGGCTTCCGATATATCAAGCGGCCCCGCCTAGACGTGATACCTCCAAACCCTCGCGCATCATCATGATATATCCCGAGCAGGGCGTATCCGGGGCCTATGTCCGGCACATGCCGCTCAGCCTCCTCTACGCCTCGGTAGAGCTTGTGCAGGACGGCTTTGACGTCAAAATACTCGACACCCGCCTCCATCCCAAAGACTGGCACAAGAGGCTTAAAGATCTTCTCAGCGACGACACCTTGGCCGTCGGCATCAGCGTCATGTCGGGGCAACCCATCAAGAACGCCACCAAGATCGGCCGCTACATCAAGTCCATCAACCCCGACACCCCCATCGTTTGGGGTGGCCCGCACGCAACTTTTTACCCCGAAAATATTCTTGAGGGGGAATGGAGCTGCGACTACGTCGTCAGCGGCTACGCCTCCGAGACATTCCACGAGCTTTGCCTCCAGATTCAACAGGACGAGCAGCCCAAAGACATCTCCGGCGTCTGCTGGCGTCACGAGGGGGAAATTTTTGAAAATCCTCTGCTCGAAAAAGCCTTTGAATATATTGACTACGACAAAATTCCTTATCACTTGATTGAGGACTATTCACCCTACGGCCAGCTTGAGCAGGAACACCGTATTTTTTCGATGTATAGCGCCGTCGGTTGCCCCTATCAGTGCTCGTTCTGCAGCTCGCCAGCACAGTATTCCAACATCGACGGGAAAAAATGGGTCCCCCTGGAAGCCGCCCAGGTGGTCGATCACATCCAGCACGTCCACGAAAAATACGGCGCGAACTATATCTACTTCATCGACGACGATAGTTTCCCGAAACTTTCGCACGTCGAGGGAATCATCGACGAGATCGCCAACCGGGGGATTAACGTCAAGCTGGGCTTCCGTGGGGCGCGCATCAACGAGATAAAGCGGATGAGCCACGAGTTTCTTAACAAACTGGCCGCCGCCGGCACTGATATCATGCACATCGGAGCCGAGAGCGGCAGCGACCGCATATTGAAACTCCTCCGGAAAGACAGCAGCTACGACGACGTAATCGCGTGCAACCAGAAGCTGGCCCAGCACCCGCAGATCACGGCGGCCTACAACTTCATCATGGGGCTTCCCACCGAGACGCTCGAAGAGCTGAAAATGACGCGGGACCTGATGCTCCAGCTGGTGGAGGACCACCCCAATTGCATCATCTTCCCTCCCAATAAATTCCGGCCCCTACCCGGCACCGAGCTCTACGACATCGCGAAAGACGAATGGAACTACGAAATGCCCGACACCCTCGAAGCCTGGGCGAACATCGAGGTGGAAGGCGATATCTCGACGCAATGGTACGACAAGGAGTTCCAGCGGTTCTGCAACCTGCTGCTGACGTCATCCTATTTCGTGGACAACAAGGTATTGAGGGTCACCGAGGGCAAAACCATTCCCTATAAACTCGTCCGGCTCCTGAACAAGCTCTACCGCCCGCTGGCCCTGTTCCGGCTGCGCAACGGGCTCTCCCGCGCGCTTTTCGAATACACGGCCTTCCGGGTGATATCCCGCCTTCTCGTTCGAGATCAGGGCGTCGGCTAGAAACTAAAAAATTACCATTTGCCCCACAAATCCCCATTTTCCAAGCGTTTAATTTGAAAACAAGGGCGGGTTGCCGCATAATTCGGGCCAGCAAACCGTATCTGGAACCCGCCGCGAATTTCCCCCTTCGACATGGCGCACCCTGCCGGTAATAGCCCTGCTTTAGGGCGAAACATGGATAGGGACCTGATTTTCAGATAAGAAAACGAGACCCGATGTGTGCGGAATAACAGGATTGCTCAACACGCAAGGCCCGCCCGAGGAATCGCGTGCCAAGGTGCGGGCAATGACGAACGCCATTGTTCATAGGGGTCCGGACGAGGAGGGATTCTGGGACACAGATGGTGTTTATTTCGGCTACCGGCGGCTCTCTGTCATCGACATCAGTAGCGGTAGCCAGCCCATGACCGGCGAGTCGGGGAGCGTCATCGTTTTTAACGGTGAAATTTACAACTACCTCGAACTCAAGAAAGAACTTGAGGCAAAAGGCGCGCTCTTCAAAACGAACTCGGATACAGAAGTGCTGCTGGCGGCATATGAGCACTGGGGTGAGGACTGTCTTGAGCACCTGATCGGCATGTTCGCCTTCGCCATATGGGACCCCCGCCGAAGAAAACTTTTTCTCGCCCGCGATAGGGTCGGGAAAAAACCACTTTATTACTTCCAGGACAAAGGTTTTTTCGCATTCGCCTCAGAGCTTAAAGCCCTCCTAGCCCTGCCCGAGGTGAAACAAAAACTCACCATCGATGCCCACGCGGTTAGTGACTTTCTCTCTCTCGGATATATCCTGACCCCAAAGAGCATCTTCAAAAATATTTCCAAGCTGCCCGCCGCTCATTCGGCTTGGCTCGACCCCGCCGATATGCGCCTCGATATACGGGAATACTGGGATATCAAACCCGCATATACCGCAGAGAGAGAACCCTACGACAATCGCGCAAGACAGACATTCACAGACCTGTTTCACGAGGCAGTCAAGGTCAGGCTCCACGCAGACGTGCCGCTGGGTGCTTTTCTGAGCGGCGGCATCGACTCTGCTGCGGTCGTCGCCGCTATGGCGAGCGCCTCATCGACCCCTGTCCACGCTTTTTGCATCGGGTTTAAAGAGGAAAGCTATGATGAGTCCGAATACGCAAAACTCGTGGCCGAGCAACTCAAAATCGATCTTGCCGTCCACGAGCAACCACCGCTCCCAAAGGCGGGGCTCGCCTCCCTGGTCTGGCAAACTGATGAGCCCTTCGCCGACACCTCCATCATGCCCACCTATCTTCTCAACAAAAAAGCCAGGGAAAATGTGACGGTAGCGCTATCAGGTGACGGGGGCGATGAACTTCTGGCTGGCTACCCGACATACAGGGCCGATGCGCTACACAAATATTTCATGAAAATTCCGGGCGGACTGCGCGCCCTGGCAGGTGGCCTCGCCCAGAGTTTTCTGCGCCCATCATATAAAAAAGTAAGCTGGGATTATAAAATCACTCAATTTTTAAGGGCATCTGGACTGTCACACGAAAAAGCCCATTATTGGTGGCGTGTTATTTTTTCAGAAGCAGAAAAAGAAAAAATCATGAGTCCTGAATTGATAAATGACTGCAATCATTATGATCCGTTTGATGTGTTTAATGACTATTTTAAAAAAGTTCAAAAAGCCAATTTTCTCGATCAGACTCTTTTTGTAGATATTAAAACTTGGCTTCAAGATGATATTCTTGTTAAAGTCGATCGTATGAGTATGGCGAATTCTCTTGAAGTAAGATCTCCTTTTTTGGATCATCGCCTGGTGGAATTAACTGCAAAAATGTCGACCAAGGCTAAACTTAGTTGGAAAACGCAAAAAGTTGTTTT
>JABJAL010000018.1 GCA_018669005.1 Nitrospinaceae bacterium | reverse complement strand
ACGGATGCGGAGATTCTTACCGTCGTCGGGCCGCACACGGTGGATACAGACACCAACACCCAGCTTGATCTCGCCGGGGTTCAGGCTCTTGGCTTCGTCACCGGTGCTCATACGACCGACGCCGAGGTCGTCGCGGCTGTCAGCGCGGCGGGTTATGTCACCGGGGCGCACACCGCTTCGAGCGCGCTTGATCCGTATGTGACGGTGGATGCGAGCGACAATATCTTCATCACCGGCGCAAATCTTCATGTGAGAAGCGGCTCGGGGGACACCTGGGGCACGGTGAACGGCAAGGGCAACCTTATTGTCGGCTACGGTGAGGACTCTGGCTCAAACGACAAGACAGGCTCGCACAACCTTGTTGTCGGGCCTTTCCACTCCTATTCCGGTTACGGCAACCTGCTCGGCGGCTCCGGCAACAACGCGCTGGGCCACCACGCCTTCCTCGCCGGAGTAAACAACACCGCGAGTACGGGCACTTTCAACGCCAGCGTGAGCGGGGGCGACAACAACACCGCCAGCGGCAACTACGCCAGCGTGAGCGGGGGCCAGTCCAACACAGCCAGTGGCAACTACACCAGCGTGAGCGGAGGCAACACCAACACCGCCAGCGGCAACCACGCCAGCGTCAGCGGGGGGCAGAACAACATCGTCAGCGGCGGCTACGCCAGTGTGAGCGGCGGGCTGGAAAACACCGCCAGCGGCGACTACGCCAGCGTGAGCGGGGGGGCTGCCAACATCGCCAGCGACTACTACACCAGCGTGAGCGGGGGCGAGAGAAATAGAGCCGACGGCCCCTTCGCCAGTGTGAGCGGGGGCATAGACAACAGAGCCTTAGGCTACAATGCCAGCGTGAGTGGAGGTTTTAATAACCAGGCCGGCGGCAGGTACGCCAGTGTGAGCGGGGGCTTCGACGGCATGGCCAGCGGCGAGAGCTCCAGCGTGAGCGGGGGCGAAACCAACAAAGCCTGGGGCATTTACTCCAGCGTGAGCGGGGGCTACAGCGGTTATGCCTTCGGCACGCAATCCAGCATAACCGGGGGCTATCAAAACAACGCAGGCGGCAGTTTCTCCACCGTGAGCGGAGGCGAGAACCGCTACGTGGGCGACTTTGCCGACTGGCGGGGGGGCAGCTATTTCTCCGAGAATTAGCCGCCCATAAGCGACAAGAAGTAAAACCGCCCCCCGGTCTTGAAGGAAGAGGCCGGGGGGCTTTTTTTGCGGGGGTGAAACAATTTTTGGGAAACGAAGTGTTTTTCGCTTGACTTTCGCTATTTGGGTGGCGTATACATACCGAAAGTAATTTGTGGATTTAATAGGTATGGTTATTGTAAGGCATTGTTATATATGTTTTTTTATAGTTATTTGTTTTCGCTCTGGTGGCGAAAGACGGTTGCCCACCGGGCGGGGGTGGCCGCCTCGCCGCCGGGCGGAATATTTTTTGAGAAATCTCGATAAAAAATGGCCGCCGGGCGATTGATCGTTGCAGGCCGGGGCCAAGATCACCTAGATTGGATCGCGACCCGCCCCACGATATGCGATCCCCTCCACCGAGGAGTTTTTTCCAATGAGTCAGAAGAACGGGTCTTCCAACGCGCAGGACAAAGATAAAGATCGTAAAGATAAAACACTGGATTCTGCCTTCACGCAGATTAACCGCCAGTTTGGCAAGGGCTCGATTATGCGCCTTGGCGAGGGGCCGGATCTTGAGGCCATCCCGTCGATTCCGACGGGCTCGATATCGCTCGACGCCGCGCTGGGAATCGGTGGGGTGCCGCGTGGGCGCATCATGGAAATCTTTGGCCCCGAGTCCTCGGGTAAAACGACCATCGCGCTCCACATCGTTGCCGAGGCGCAGAAGATGGGTGGGACAGCCGCCTTCATCGACGCCGAGCATGCCCTTGACCCGATTTACGCCAAGGCGCTGGGCGTGGACACCGACAACCTGATCGTATCGCAACCAGACACGGGCGAGCAGGCGCTTGAAATTTCGGAAATTCTTTCGAGCAGCGGCTCGGTTGACGTAATAGTAATTGACTCGGTGGCGGCCCTGGTTCCCAAGGCCGAGCTTGAGGGCGAGATGGGGGATCATCATGTCGGCCTCCAGGCGCGCTTGATGAGCCAGGCCTTGCGAAAACTTACCGGCGTGGTGCATCGCTCGAACACGTGTTTCATCTTCATCAACCAGATCCGCATGAAGATTGGCGTGATGTTCGGCAACCCGGAGACGACCTCGGGCGGGAACGCGCTGAAATTCTACTCATCGATTCGGATGGATATTAGGCGAATCGCCGCCATAAAAGAGGGCGATCAGAGCGTGGGCAACAGAACAAGGGTGCGCCTTGTGAAAAACAAGTTGGCCCCCCCATTCCGCACGGCCGAGTTCGACATCATGTTCGGGCATGGCGTTTCGCGGGAGGGCGATGTGCTCGATTTGGCGGTGGAAAAAGAAATTGTCGATAAATCGGGCGCCTGGTATTCGTTTGGCGAGGACCGCATTGGCCAGGGCAGAGAGAACGTCAAGCGCTTTTTGAAAGAGAATCCCGATATCTATAACGACATAGAGGGAAGGCTTCGGGCGACGTTTGCACCCAAGGAGGCCGAGGCCGAGGCCGAGGCCGAGCCTGAGACCACAAATGGGGTGGCCGAGCATACCGTGCCCGATGCAGAGGATAAGGTAGAGGCTGAAAAGGTTACTCCCCAGTAAATATGTGAGGGCTCTAATCTGCCAGTTCTGGTAGTTGCCCGGGCCACCGGTCGGATCGATACCCGAGTGATATGTCCACGAGAATTGCCCGCTCAAAAGATGGGTTTCACGGAGAATTAAAGGGCTGGGCCTCGTGAGTTTTGCAAACCAAAAAACCTCAAATGACAATCAGCAGGGGGAAGGGCTCGCCTCTGTCCGCGAGCGGATGGAGGCGTCTGCTTTGCGGATACTCGCCCTTCGCTCGCACACAAGATATGAGCTTGGCCGCAAGCTTCGGGGGCGAAAATTTCCGGGCGCGGAGATTGAGGCGCTGCTTCATCGCTACGAGGAAATTGGCTATCTCAACGATGAGGCGGCGGCGCGCAGTTGGGTGCGGCGCAGGCTTAGGGCCAGGCCGATGGGTCGCCGCTCGATGGCGCGCGAGCTTAGCGGCATTGGCGTATCACAAGAGATTGCCGAGTTGGCGCTTGCCGAGGGCTATGGCGAGGAGGGCGAGCTTGAATCTGCCCGCCGCGCTGCCCAAAAGCGATTGAAGGCGTTTCGGGGAAAGGATAAGCTTCGGGAGCGTTTGCTTCGTTTCCTGCAGGGGCGCGGGTTTCCGGCAGGGGTCTCCATTGAAGTCGTGGATGAAATCGTTAGACTAGAGGCAGAGGCGCCGCTCGATGATTTTGACGACACCCCGCGCGAGGCTTAATTTTTTTTTGATATTTGATAGCGGTCTTAATGAGGTTAAGGCGGCTTTTCCTTTTTGAGAGCTGATTCACCAAATGGCTGAACTTCCCATACTTCTCTATCCCGACCCTGCGCTCAGGGAAACCTGCCAGCTCATCGAGGATATCGACGAGCGCATCCGCACAATTGCCGCCGATATGGTGGAGACAGTACATGCGGCCCCTGGCGTTGGTCTTGCCGCCCCCCAGGTGGGTGAGTTGGTGCGTTTGGTCGTGGTCGATCTATCGGTGGGCGAGGATTCATCTCAACTACATGTTCTCGTAAATCCGGAAATTGTCTCCACCGAGGGCGAGGAGGTGGAGGCCAATGAGGGATGTCTTTCTTTTCCGGATATTTTCGAGATGATTAAGCGCCCCGAGCGTGTGCACGTGCGTGCGCTCAACATTGAGGGCAAGGAAATTCTTTTTAACGCCCAAGATCGCCTGGGCCGCGTGCTGCTGCATGAAATAGAGCATCTCGACGGCAAGCTTTTCGTGGACAGGCTCAATCGCTTGAAGCGCGAGCTCATCAAGCGCCGCATGAAAAAACGCATAAAGGCCTCGCCCGCCGCCTGATATTTTGTGCCAATTCCTGGGCTTTTCCTCCCTTACGATTGACCCCCGCTTTTAGCCTGCGTATGAAAGAGACGTTGCAAGTGACCTTTCTCGGGAGAGTTTTATGCGCACTGTTTTTCTGGGGACGCCTGAGTTCGCGCTGCCCTCGCTTGAGGCGCTCGTGGCATCCCCCATCGGGGTGGAAGCTGTTTTTACCCAGCCGGATCGCCCTGCCGGGCGGGGCCGAAAGCTAACCCCGCCGCCTGTGAAGGTGCGAGCGCTTGAACTGGGGCTAGAGGTGCTCCAGCCCGAGCGGGTGCGCAGTGTTGATATCGAGGCGTTTCGGCCCGATGCGGCTGTGGTGGTTGCTTATGGCCAATATTTATCAGGAAAACTGCTGTCGATTCCGCCCCTCGGTGGGGTAAATGTTCATCCCTCGCTGCTGCCCCGCTGGCGTGGTGCCGCCCCGATACAACGAGCCCTTCTGGCGGGCGATAGCGAGAGTGGTGTCTGCACCATGCGGGTCGCCAAGGAGATGGACGCAGGCGCAATTCTTGGCAAAGTGGTGGTACCCCTCGGGCCGCGAGACACATCAGAGAATTTGCACGATAAACTTGCCGAGGCGGGCGCAGGGCTTCTCGTTGACACCCTGGAGCGTCTCGATAGCGGGGAGGTGGTGGAGAGGGAACAAGATCCCGCCCTCGTCACCCATGCGGAAAAGCTCACCAAGGACGAGGCCCGGCTCGACTGGACAAAAAGTGCGGCAGCCCTCGATCTTTTGATTCGTGGCCTTCGCCCATGGCCTGTGGCCGAAACGCTGTGGCCCGGGGTGGCTGAAGGCGCGGTGCGCATTTGGTGCGCCTACCCGCTGGAAGCCGAGCCGGAAAGAGCGGCGAGGGTGGGTGAGGTGCTGGGGGAGGCGGACTCGCCCGAGGGCCGAGGGCTTCGTGTCAGAACGGGCGAGGGCGATCTGCTCCTTCTTGAAGTGCAGCCGCCGGGCAAACGCCGTATGTCCGCCGAGGATTATCTAAGAGGAAGCTCGCTGCCGGAAAGCGCGGTGATGGGAGATGAAAAATGAGTAAGGAACCGACAAGCGGGAGAAAGCGACCCGCCAGAAACAAATCAGGTAAACCTAAAAAAGCCTCAGAGTTGCGTGGTGCGCCGCCCAGCGAAAAAAGGCGACCCGAGAAGAAAAAATCGCGCCCCCCAAAAAACGATCCGGTAAAGATCACGCCGGGCACAGGGGCGGACCCGGTTAGAGAGGCCGTGCATAAGGCGCTCGTTGCCTTTGGGCGGCGTCCCACAAACGCCGAGAATCTCCTTGAGCGATTCACCTCCCGCGATTTCAAGGCGCGCGACCGCGCATTTTTTCACGAGCTTCTTTACGGCACGCTTCGCTGGCGGGGGCGCATCGATGCGTCCTACGAGCGATTTTTGAGCGAGCCGCCCGATCGTTTGTCTAGTGGTGTGCGCGAGGCGCTTCGCCTTGGCGTTTATCAAATAATGTTCATGGATCGCGTGCCCGATCATGGTGCGGTGAACACTTCGGTTTATCTGGCTGGACAAGATAAGGGCCGGGGCGCCAGAGGGCTGGTGAACGCTGTTCTTCGGCGCGTGTTGCGCGAGCCGCTTCGGCCACCTAAGGCGATAAAAGATCGATTGACGATTTGGGAATCGCACCCGAGCTGGCTCGTTCAACGATGGATAACGCAGCTCGGACCCGAGGCCACTCGTGCTCGTTGCGAGGCGAATAACACCGAGGGGCCCGTTGTCTTTCGCGCAAATCCTTGGCAAGGCAGCGCCGCTCGCCTTGCGGATATCCTCGGAGAGGGGGGCATCGCCACCGAGCCGGGCAAGGTTGATCCCGACAGCCTGTGGATGAAGCCTAAGGGTGGGGGCGGACAACCCTCCTTCTCAAAGAGCGGGGCCTATAAAGCGGGGGCGTTTATTATTCAGGATGAAGCGTCGAGCATGGCCGCGCGGTTCTCAGGGGTCGGCTCGGGCCAGCGGGTGCTGGACGTCTGCGCCGCTCCGGGCGGGAAAACAGCGGTGATGGCCTGGATGGCAGGCAAGCGGGGCCGGATAGTCGCAGCCGACAACACCTTGGGCCGACTCGGACGGCTTAAAATCAACTGTGATAGAATTGGGGTTCCGGTCCGAGTATTAGCGATGGACGCGGGAAAACCCGCCTTCGGCGATGTGTTCGACACCGTTTTTGTGGATGCCCCATGCTCGGGAGCCGGGGTCATCCGGCGCCACCCGGATGCTCGTTGGCGGCTTCGCGAGAATGACTTTGGACGCCATGGCGAGGCCCAGAGGAAATTGCTTGCGGCCGCCTCTAGTGCGGTGAAGCCGGGCGGCGCGCTTATTTACTCTGTGTGCTCGAACGAGCCCGAGGAGACGGACGAGGTAGCCTCCTCGATTGATGGTGCCAAATTCGTCAGAGAGCCGGCCGTTGATTCTCTTCCGGCGGCGGCGAGGGAATTTGTGGGCGCGGACGGAGCGCTTCGATTGTTGCCCGAGGGCGGCAGGGGGCTCGATGGATTTTTCACCGTTAGGTGGCGGCGAGTTTAAGAGGAATTATGATTAGGATTTTTTTGAGGACTATCGTCTGGTCTACTCTCCTGGTGGCGATTGGTGGAGTGGCGGGCCTGGGTGCGATTTATATTTCGCGTGGGGGTGATGGCGTATTTCTCCCCCAGGTGGTGGGCCAGGACATTGTGCACGCGCTCGAATTGCTAGGGGAGCGCGAGATACCGCTGAAAATAAGCGGCTGGGCGTTTAGTGACGATGTGCCGCAAAATCATATTGTGGGCCAGCTTCCGGCTGGTGCGCGTCGAATTCGCAGGGGGCGCGCCGTATCGCTAATCATTAGCCGAGGGGCGCGTGATGTGGTGGTTCCGGCCATCACGGGCGAGGATCTTAGCCGCGCAGAAACGTTGGTTCGCCTGAGCGGCCTTAGAGTTGGATTCGTCGAGCGGGTGTTTGAGCCTGGAAAGCGGGTGGACGAGGTGATCAGCACTTGGCCTGCCGTGGGAGACAGTGTGCGCCGGGGCGAGCCGGTGGTCCTCCTTGTGAGCCAGGGGCCGAGGGAGCGCGCCTATGCCATGCCCTCGCTGATCGGAGAGCGCGTAAACACCGCGCTCGACAGGGTGCGCCAGGTAGGGCTAACGGTCGGGCGAGTGCGCTATGTAGACAGAGAGGGCGCTCTTCGAGGAACCATCGTTGCCCAGATCCCGCAGACGGGCCAGCGCGTTCTGGCAGGTCAGCGGGTGCACGTGGACGTGGCGCGGGGTGCGCAAGCCCTTGTTGGCAACTTCAGCATTTTGCGCTACCGGGTGCCCTCGGGTAGGCCGCGCCGCCAGCTTCGTGTGGAACTTGAATCAAACGGGCAGAGTAAGGATGCGCTTGCGCGCGAGGTTCGTGCGGGCGAGGAAATTCATTTGATGATTGCGGTGAAGGGCAAAACACGAGCTCGAATTTATCTTGACGACGAACTCATCGAACAACAGGACCACTAGGAAACCAAAAGAATGCCGAAACCGGATATGACGCCGGGCCGGGTGCGGGTGGCGCCTTCGCTGCTCTCGTGTCGGTTCGAGGAGATGGGAGAGGAGATTGCAGCCGTTCAGCGGGCGGGGGCCGATTGGCTTCACTTCGATGTGATGGACGGTCATTTTGTACCCAATATTTCGATCGGCCCGCTTGGGGTGGAGGCCGCACGCCGCGCCGTGCCGGACATGGTGCTCGACGTTCATCTGATGATTTCGGAGCCCGATGACTACATCGAGGCCTTTGCCAAGGCGGGGGCGGATATTCTGACCGTGCATATCGAGACTTCGACCGATATTCGCCGGACGCTTGATAAAATTCGGTTGCTCGGTGTTGGCACGGGAGTGACCCTGAATCCCGCCACCCCGCTTGAGACGATTGAGTGGGTGCTGGGAGAGGTGGATATGATCCTCGTTATGAGCGTGAAACCCGGTTTTTCGGGGCAAAGCTTTATCCCCGAGTCCATCGGACGAATTCAGGCTTTAAGGGAGAAAATCGACAAAAATGGTCTTCCAGCCCTCTTGGAGGTGGATGGCGGGGTTAAGCCCCAAAATGCCGCAGAAATACGCGAGGCGGGCGCTGATGTACTGGTGGCGGGCTCTGCTGTCTATGGCACAGATGACTATGCCGGGGCCATTGAGGCGATCCGAGGAGAAGGCTGACCCCTGTTGCCAAGACAGGGGCCTTTCCCTTATAAAAACATGTTTTTTAGCGCCTTAGAGTTTGATGCCCCTTTTTCGTCATTTATTACCACCTATGGGGCGCAAGAGAGATAAAAATGTTCGAGGGTTTGCGGGATCGGTTGAGCGGTATTTTCAAGGATCTTCGCTCGCGCGGCGTGCTTGGCGAGCAGGAGGTTGATGCCGCTCTCCGGGAAATTCGTCTGGCACTCCTTGAGGCGGACGTTAACTTTAAAGTCGCCAAGGATTTTATTGCAAAAATTCGGGTCGATTTGATTGGCGTGGCCCAGGCCGCACATATCGACCCCTCGCAGCAAGTGGTCAAAGCGGTTCAGGCCTCTCTTGTCGATTTGATGGGGGGCCGGGGCGCGACGCTTGAGAGGACGGCCTCGGGCACGACGGTTGTGATGTTTGTCGGCCTTCAGGGCTCGGGTAAAACGACGAGCGCGGGCAAGCTGGCCCTGCGGCTAAAAAAACAGGGCCTCCGTATTTTGCTGGTGCCTGCGGATGTGGCCAGGCCCGCCGCGATTTTGCAGCTTAAACGCTTGGCCGAGCAGACCGAGACCGACGCCTTTGATTCTGAGGGCATGAGCGATCCGGTTGCCATCGTCGAGGCAGCACTGGCTCGGGCAAAGAGTGAGCACTATGATTATTGCATCGTCGATACGGCGGGTCGTATGCATGTTGACGATGAGTTGATGGACGAGCTTCGCCGCATGAAAAAGGCGGCCAGCCCCCACGAGATATTACTCGTGGCGGATGCCATGACCGGCCAGGAAGCGGTGAATCTTGGCGAGGCCTTTGGCGAGGCCGTGGGTTTGACCGGGGTTGTTCTCACCAAGATGGACGGCGATGCGCGCGGCGGGGCGGCGGTTTCGCTTCGCGCGGTAACGGGTGTGCCCATCAAGCTCGTGGGTGTGGGTGAGAAGCTCGATGCCCTTGAGGAGTTTCATCCCGAGCGGATGGCCTCGCGGATTCTCGGCATGGGCGATGTGCTCTCGCTCATCGAGAAGGCCGAGGCGGCTTTTGAGCCCGAGGCGGCGCAGGAGATGGCCGCGAACCTTCAAAAGGGGGCGTTCACGCTTGAGATGCTTCGGGACCAGATGAAGCAAATGAGCAAGTTGGGCTCGATGAGTGATGTCCTCTCGATGGTTCCGGGGTTGGGCGCCAAGCTCAAGGGCGCCGAGGTGGACGAAAGGGAAGTTACTCGCACGGTGGCTATCATCGATTCGATGACCAAGGAGGAGCGCAGGCGCCCGGCCATCATAAAGGGAAGCCGCCGCAAGCGAATCGCGGCGGGAAGCGGAACCGAAGTCATGCACGTGAATAGGGTGCTTAAGCAATTTACGCAGATGCAAAAGATGATGCGCGGTTTTTCAAAAGGTGGAAAACGCAATCAGATGAAAATGATGCAGCAGATGCTCAATCAATAAGGAGAGAGACATTGGCAGTAAAGATTAGGCTTGCCCGTGGCGGAATGAAGAAGGCTCCTAGGTATCGCGTCGTTGTTCAGGACGAGCATATGCCCAGGGATGGCCGGTTTATTGAATCGGTGGGGCGCTACGATCCCACAAAGAGTCCCTCGCTCATCGAACTCGATCTTGAGAAGATCAAGGAATGGCTTGGCAAGGGTGCCAAACCCACCCAGACGGTCCAGAACCTGATCGACAAGGCCGGCAGCGAGAACTAGGCCCCGTTCGAATGGATGGGCGTGTGGCCGTCGGGGAGGCGGTCAAGGCCCAGGGGCTCAAGGGTGAGGTTCGTGTTCGCCCCTGGTTGGACGACATCGAAACTTATGGGGAGATTGCCGAGGTTTTTCTGGCGTCCGATCCGTCCCGAAGATTTGAGATTGTGTCCTTTAAGAGGGGGGGGAAGGGCTCGGTCGTATGGAAGTTCAAGGGCATCGATAGCCTCGAGGCGGCCGAATCGCTTCGGGGCTCCGTTTTTCTGGTGGACAGAAATATTCTTCCCGGCCCCGAGGAGGGGGTGCACTATTGGGAGGATTTCGAGAACACAGAGGCGGTAGATGAGACGGGTCGCTCGCTGGGCCGAATCGTGGACATGTTTGGCGCAGGGGGCAACGATATTATTGTGATCAAGGGGCCTAAGGGAGAGGAACTTCTTCTTCCCGCCATGAAGGAAGTGGTTCTTCGCCGGGAAGGGGACCGATGGGTTTTTCGGCCGCCAGAGTATTTGGACGATCTTGGGGAAGGGGATTCTGATGCGCTTTGATGTGCTGACAGTTTTTCCCGACATGCTTGAGACGGTGCTTGACTACGGCGTTGTTGGCCGTGCGCGCGAGCAGGGCTTGGTCGAATTCAAGGCCTGGGACTTGAGAGACTTCGCCGAGGGCAGCTATCGCCAGGTGGACGATACGCCCTATGGCGGCGGAGGCGGCATGGTGATGAAACCAGAGCCTCTGGCGCGGGCAATAGAGACGATTTCCGCTGATCGCGCCCCTCGGCGTATATTCATGACGCCCCAGGGGAGCAGGTTCGATCAGAAAAAGGCGGAGGAGTTGGCCGAAAAGGCGAGACCCCTCCTTTTTATATGCGGGCGCTATGAAGGGGTGGACGAGCGAATTCGCGAGGAGTTTATCGACGAGGAAATTTCGATTGGCGATTATGTCCTGACGGGGGGCGAGCTTCCGGCGCTGGCCGTAATCGATGCGGTGAGTCGTCTTCTGCCCGGGGTGCTGGGCAACGAGGATTCAGCCGCCAACGACAGCTTCACCACGGGGTTGCTGGATTGCCCCCACTACACCCGGCCCCCTGAGTTCAGGGGCAAGCGGGTGCCCGATGTGCTTCTTTCGGGGGACCACGAGAAAATCCGTCTCTGGCGGCGCGAGGAGGCGCTTAAGCGCACCCAGGCTCGCCGGGGCGATATGATTGAGCGGGCCGAGCTCAGCGAGGCGGACAGGCGCCTTTTGGAGCGGTGAGGGGATAGGGCATGGGTCAGATCTACATCGCGCTTGTTCATCATCCGGTGGTGGACCGTAACGGGCGGGTGATGGCTTCCTCGGTGACGAGCCTCGATATGCACGATTTGGCCCGAGCAGCCCGGACCTATGGCGTGAGGGGTACGTTTGTGGTACACCCTTCGGCGGCTCAGAGGCAGTTTATTGAGAATGTCACGGGCCATTTTGTCAGCGGCGCCGGACGAGGGACCCATCCCCAGCGGGGAGAGACCCTGGATAAGCAGCTTTTCGTCGCCCCTGACCTGGATGTGGCGCTAGAGGCTGTCGAGGTCAGAGAAGGCTGTAAACCCTTGCTGGTGGGGACTTCAGCTCTTGATGGCGAGAGCGCTACAGGATACGGGGAACTAGCCCGCCACCTCCGGGAATCGGATCAACCGAGTCTGATTTTGTTCGGAACGGCCTGGGGGCTGGCGCCCGAGGTCATGGATAGGTTAGATTTCAGGCTTCCGCCCCTTCGGGGACGTGAGGATACCGGATTTAATCACTTGTCAGTCAGGGCGGCAGCGGCTATTATCCTGGACCGTCTTCTAGGCGACAGGGAAATAACGGCGGCTAGGGCTGCTGGTTCTGAGGCAAAAGGAGCAATATCTTGAATGTCATTGATCGCATTGAGCGAGAGGGGATGCGCAAAGATGTCCCCGATTTTGGACCTGGCGACACGGTAAGGGTTCATGTCAAAATTCTTGAGGGTGATAAAGAGCGAATCCAGATGTTCGAGGGATTCGTTATGGGTCGGAGCGGAGGCGGGATCAGGGAAACATTCCGCGTCAGGAAGGTTTCCTACGGCATCGGCGTCGAGCGTATTTTCCCGGTCCACTCTCCTCGGGTGGATAGGGTCGAAGTGTTGCGCAATGGCCGCGTCCGCAGGGCAAAGCTCTATTATCTGCGCGACCGGAAGGGCAAGGCGGCCCAGATTAAGGAAAAGCGCCGGCACTAGTGCGGACGAAACATACAGGTACCAATTATCGGCGGGGGCTTT
>JABJAL010000017.1 GCA_018669005.1 Nitrospinaceae bacterium | reverse complement strand
GCTCGCTGCCGATACGGAGGCGGATTTTTTCACCACCGACTACAAGGAACTTCTCGCGCGTCCCGAGGTAAATTCGGCCATCATCGCGACTGAGGAAAATGAGCACTTTGGTCCGGTTATGGCCTCGGTCGAGCAGGGCCATGATCTTTTCATCGAAAAGCCACTTGCTACCAACGCCATGGAGTCGGCTGAAATCCTTAAGGCTATTGAGGGTGAGGGTATCGATGCCGTGGTGGGCTACACCCAGCGGTTCCGCCGCAAATTCCTCGTCGTCAAGGAAAAGCTTCGGAACGAGGCGCTCGGGGATGTTACCACGGTGACGACGCGGGCCTTCATGAACCGCCTCGTTCCCATTGCGACGGTCGAGAAAACCGAGCAGCGCGGGAAGCTGACCCCGATGGTCGTTTCCGGCACCCACAGCCTCGATATCTGCATGTGGCTACTGGAGGGGAAAAAGCCGGTCGAAGTTTACGCCCGTTCGGTCGACAGGGCGCTTGGCGCCTCCTACGGGACGAAGGACGCCACGACCGGCATATTTACTTTTGAGGACGGCACCATCTGGAGCATGAGCATTAGTTGGGCGCTTCCGGTCGTTTGGCCGGGGTCGGTCTATAGCCTTGAGATCGGCATCGTTGGGACCGAGGGTGTCTTGACCATCGACGACACCCATCGTGACATGGTGCTGGCGAGCGAGCGCGCGCAGCCCGCTGGCTATACCCCCGAAATCACGCGCAACGTCGATTTCCTCACCAGCTATCCTCCTGGAGATATTGCCTTTGGCCAGCTCTGGGGTCCCATGAGGGAGGAGACGAATGCATGGTATCAGCGGGTTCATGTCGGCCTTGATACCCCTCACGCTACCGCCGCCGATGGGCACCGCAATTTAATGATGACGATGGCGATGGATCTTTCCGCTAAAAGAGGCAAGGCGATTAAGCTCCCGGTTGACCCGGCTGAACTTCTCGCCGAGTTGGGATAAAACTTTAACCTAATTGTTGGAGGAGATAAGAAATGCCTTTTTATCAGGTCGAAGAAATGGCCGAATCAACTAGTAAGCTCAATGCCGCGATTACCCGAAAGACGGTTGCCGGCGAATTGATGAAAGCGGGTGTTGTAACCAAGCTAGAGGGCGAGGGCCCCCCGCTCCATATGCACCCGAACGAAGAGCAGTTTGCCCTTATTCTCGAGGGAAAGCTTCACTATATTCTGGGCGATGAAGATAAAATCGTTGAAAAGGGTGATTTGATCCACATTCCCCGAAACACGCAACATAGGAGCCGTGCCCTTGATGGTCCGGCTGTGTTTTTCGCCGTGAAGAGCCCCTGTGGCGATGGAGAGCTTGATCAGGACTACAACATGGTCGAAGGCGGCGATGAGGCCGAAAAATCCTTTCCTGGTGGTAACGGGGCCAGCTAGGCCGCGCCAACGGAATGGATAAGTTCTACGACGATTTTCAGGTTGGCGAAAAATTTATCAGCGAGAGTGCGGTTATCAGCGAGGCCGAGATTGTTGAATTTGCGCGAAGATTCGACCCCCAGTCGTTTCATGTTGATATCGAGGCGGCCAAGGCGTCACCCTACGGCGGATTAATTGCCAGCGGATTTCACACTCTCTCGTTTGGGTTTCGACTGTTCATCGACACGGGTGCCATTGCGGGGTGCAGTATGGGTTCGCCTGGGGCTGAGGAGATACGGTGGTTGGCGCCTGTGCGGCCAGGGGACACTCTTCGCACCGAGGCTGAAGTGGTTGCAAAGCGCGCCTCGTTCTCTGATCAAGGGCGAGGGGTGCTTACCATTAGCTATGCCATCATCAACCAGCGCGAGAAGACCGTAGCGTCGATGCGCGGAATTGTTTTGGTTCATAGAATAAAATGAGGGTGGCGGTGCCAGATTTTTTGTTTTTCAATCGAAATTAAAGAAGCGCAGCCAAAAAAAATGAACCCCGGTATCCGATGGAGGACGCCGGGGTTCTTTTTTGGATTTTTCCTGGAGAGCAAAAGCGGAGGGCCCCCCTTGCGCTATGGGTGCCACATGCCGCTCATAAGAGCGCTCGGCTCCGGCATGATGTCTGCCCGGGGGAGGCGCCCCTAGGTCGCGAGGAGTGCAGGCGTAGCTAGCTCCTCGGCGGGCAGTGAGTCAATAAGCCTTTCTTCTGCAATATCAACGAGTTTAGGGTGGAAACCTAAATGATCACTGAGGCCGATTTCAACGTGTGGATGGCGATTTCTTCCCTCTTCCATGAAGCCCGGCAGGTCCCGCTGCACGTGGTTTCCCAGGTGCAGGAAGTAGGGCAGCAAAATGATTCGCTCCGCTCCCGCCTCAGCATGAAAATCGATCCCCTCAGGAATCGAGGGCGCATTAATTTCAAGGAAGGCGGCGCTGAGGCGCAAGGCAGGCCTTCTCACCTGAAGGCGTCGCACGACCTCGTACATGGCCTCGTTCGCCTCCTCGGCGCGGCTTCCGTGGCCGAGGAGGATAACCGCCGTGTACCCGGTTATTTGTGTCGATTCGTCTAGGACATGCACTCGCCTTCTCCTCGCTCAAGTACATAAGGCTCAGACTTGCTCCAATCTAAGAACAGGTCCGGATCGTCGCCGAATTGTCCCGCCACATGAAATTCAGCCAGCGCCGCCTCGAAAGGTGCCTGTCCCACTCTCTCATAATACGTGTTGAAACGCTCTCTCTCGTTCCGCTCGTTCAGATAAAGGGCCAGAATCTTCTTAAGCCCCTCGGGTACCCGTTTGGCGGGCAGGCGCACGGAAATTCTGTCGCCGAGGCGGGTGCTCCCGCCTGTGTTCTCATATTCGCCGCCGAGGAAAACCTCATAAGCCGGGAGCATCTTGCCCTCTGCCCTGAGCGTTCCGCCGTGGAATCCGATGTTGCCCAGGTGGTGCTGCCCGCAAGAGTTCGGGCAGCCGCTCATCTTGATGTGCATCTCGCGAATGAGCGGATCATCAATATTCATCTCATCAATCGTTTTGATGAGTTCCTTGCCGAGACCCATCGAGGAGGTAATTCCCAGTTTGCACGAATCCGTACCCGGGCAGGAGAGGATGCTGCTTATTTCCCTCGCGCCGGCATCGCCGAGTCCAGCATTCACAAGCGCGCGCCAGAGAGGATAAAGATCCTCCTCGCGCACCCAGCGGAAAATAATGTTCTGCTCAAAGCTCGTCCGGGCGCGGCCTCGAGAATAGCGCCTGCTAATCTCGGCGAGGCTGAAGAACTGATCCGCCTCGATGTCGCCTATTGGAAGCTTAACTTCGACGGCGTGGAAGCCGGGTTGGCGTTGCTCAATAACGTTCTTGTCGCGCCAGACCGAAAAGGCCCATGAATCGCCATTCGGGCTTGCGCCGTTCATCGGGAGGGCCGCAGCGGGCATATCGGCCTCCTCATCGTCCAGCCAGAGGTAGGGAGTCGGGTCGATGGGCTCTTGGGCCCACTCTTTTTTCAGTTCCTCCTCGACGCGCCCCCGTACACCGTCAATACCAATCCAGGAGACGAGAAACTTGATTCGCGCCTTGAAACGAGTTTTCCGAAGCTCTTTCGAGTCGTTAAACACCCGAACCAGCGCCTCGCTTATGCGGAGATAGTCCGACACGGGGACAAAGTCATAAAGCTCCTCGGCCGGGCGGGGGAGCGTTGCCAGCCCGCCGCCAACGAGGATGCGGAACCCCTTGACCTGCTCGCCATCGATATTCCTAATCACAGGCAGGAATCCCATGTCGTGAATGCCAGCGAGGACATCGTCCCCTGCTGTGCTTGAGAAGGCGACTTTCCATTTACGGGGCAAATCCTGGACCAGGGGTTTGCGCACGAAATAGCGAGCAAACGCGCCGGCATAAGGTGTGGGGTCGAATACCTCATCCTTGCCGACCCCGGCGTAGGGCGAGCCAGTTACGTTGCGCACGCAGTTTCCACAAGCCTCTCTTGTCGAAAGGCCCGCATTACCCAGGATTCTGAGAATCTCGGTTGCTTGCTCAAGCGGGATGAAGTGGAACTGCACATTTTCCCGGGTAGTAACGTGACCCTTGCCCAGCGGGGCAAAGTCGCGGGCCACCTGGCCCAATGCCTCTAGTTGCTCGGCCCTGACGCCGCCGAAGGGAAGCTTTACACGTACCATCTGGACATCGTTCTGCCGCTGGCCATAGACGCCGCGCTTTAGGCGGTAGCCCATGAACGCTTTTTCATCGATATCACCATTTCTAAAGCGTGTGGCTTCAGTTTCAAAATCGTCAAATTCCTCGGGTAAAATAGGAATCACGCTCATCGGTTTTGTTTCATCTACAAAAGGTGCTGAATGGGCTGTCATTTACTTTCTCCTTGCTCGACCGGCGTCCACGATTTCGACGTGGCCGGATTTGCTATTGGTTTCGGTTCGTTTACTTGAATTTTCGTAATGTCAGCTTCCTAGTTTTTCAAAGAAGAATTTTCCCGTTCAATGCCATTTGTTTTTGCTAAGTATTTTGATAAATCCTGTATTAAGCCGCCCATACGTTGGCTTTCGGCCTCAAGAGCGGGCTCGACGCCATTTTCGCGAATCGCCACGCTGGTCACGGGCCCAATAGAGGCCGTAATCAGGCGCTTGCTCAAGGCCTCGGCCAATTCGTCGGCCTGACCCGCCTCGTCCGCCGCGATGAATAGATTGTTCACGGCGGGAGGGCTCGTGAATGTAATCACGTCGATCGCCCCTTCGAGCAAATCTTTAATGAGGCGACTCACGGCCTCCGGGTCCTCTGCCGGAAGTATCCGGTAGGGGGAGCCGTGGATTAGCACACCCGATGGAGGGAGCGCCTCTTGAAGCGCCTCAGGGATTTCTCCCGGCGTCTGGATGAAAACGCGAGAATCCTTGAGCGTGGCCTTTAGCAGCACATCAATAACGCCGGAGGTGGTGCTCGGCTTGGCTGTGAAGTCCGGTGGTCTATTTATTTCCCTTAGCG
The DNA here is from genome assembly GCA_018669005.1 of Nitrospinaceae bacterium. NCBI lineage: Bacteria > Pseudomonadati > Nitrospinota > Nitrospinia > Nitrospinales > Nitrospinaceae > Nitrospinaceae bacterium. The sequence continues at coordinate 10,913 of JABJAL010000017.1, read as the reverse complement.
CACGAAGCGATTTTCGTCCCCGCGAGAGAACTTTCGCTAATTTTAATTTCTCTAAAAGCGCATCAGCCTGATTCAGGCGACCAGCGGCCTCGAAAATAGACCGAACTCCAATTCCCGTGTAGAAAACAGCCCAGTCCACTCCCTCAAGAAGGGCGCCAGCCAGGCGTTCGGCCTCGGGGCCTGACTCTTCGGTACGAAGGCTGACCGTTGGTGCGATATAGGGGTTGCCCCCAAGGCGCCGGACCAGCTCCGCCATCTCATCGGCGCGACGCTGACCCGTTATGGCGATGGTTCGCCCTCCAAGGTCAGGCAACCGGAACCTCTTGGGAGTGGGCTAAAACCGGAGTTTTTCGCCTGCTCCAATCATTTGAGGCCGGAATTAGCTGAATGGCCTTGAGGTCCCACTCATAGCAGCGCTCACACAAAGGACCCGAGGGTCCCACTAGGTCAGTATGTGAAAACTCGCCGCATTCAGTGCACTCTCTGGGCTGATGTGTACTCATGATTTTGACCTAATTGAAAGGATTATAATTTAAAACATACTATTGAAGTAGGGAATATATTAATTATTTATGAGATTGTCAAGCATAATATTAATATACATAAATAAAATACTCAGGATAATAACGGGAGGCAGGATGCCAAGGTAAATCCTGGTGTGCAATAATTGCGTAGAGAAAATTTAAATCCATCTAAAACACAAGGAGTGCGCCATGAATATCACCATGTGGAATTGCTACGTTTGACCCTATGCTTACCGGGCCACGGAGTGGCTCACTCGCCTTCAGGAAAAAGATCAGAGCCTGAAAGTTAATTACAAATCATTTGTGCTTGAGCAGGCGAATTTCGCTGCAACGAGGGGAGAGGATTGGAAGGCCTGGGAGGATAAGAGCATGGCCAGCCGCGATATCCCTTCGCTTGAGGCCGCAAAATGCGCCGGGCTTCAGGGCGAGGGACAGTTCGCCAAGTATCACATAACCCTTCACCGCGCGAAGCATAAGGAAGGCAAGGACATCACGAACCAGCTTATTCTCCGTGATGTGGCCAAAGAGGTAGGCCTAGATGTGGAGCGCTGGGAGGAGGACATGAGAAACGGCGCGGGCATTCCGCTACTCGCTGCCGATCATGAAGAGGCCGAGGGTGAGTATGGTGTGTTCGGGGTGCCGACCCTGCTCTTTGAGAGTGGGAACCCTGTGTTCGTGAAACTCGATGAAGGCCAGTGGGAGGGGCAGGACGATGAAGGCCTCCTCGATACCGTTCGCCTTTCCGCCGTTGATAGGCCCTATGTCCTTGAGATGAAAACGCCGGAGTCCTCAAAACGCTCTGGCGCTGCGCGCGAGAAGTATAAAAAATATGGTATGAAATAAATACCGCCGCCAAACGTTTGATGTAGGAGAGTTGTCAGTTGGCTATCACAGAGCAGCACCGCCCCGTCGATCTCACGGCGGATAAGACCACTCGTGAGCTACGTATCGAGTGGGCCGATGGCGTAAAGAGCGTTTTTGGATTCGACTATCTTGCCGCCATGTGCCCATGTGCCAATTGCCGCGAGAAGCGAATCGAGATGGAGAACAACCCACTTCACGTGGTTTCAGGAGAGCTTGGGCCTGCCGAGCTTGGCGATGCCGCTATGGTGGGTCGTTATGCACTGAGCCTTAAATGGCAGGCGGGCTGCGGGGACGGAATTTATTCGTTCGACTATCTCAGGTCCATTGATCCGGCGAGACCGGAAGAGGCCGAATCCTAGGCTGACCTAGGCGTTTGAGCGAAAGGGGAAGTGGGCATGGTGAATACCGAGCGAAGTACGGTTGTCGAGGAACCGCCCGAAGAAGCTCAGAAAGAGGAGGAGGCGTTTTGCCCCACCTGACTGAGCGGATTTCTTTTCCTTCTGGTCAAGAAGGGGTTCACGCGGGTTTGGAAAATGTTGCGCAGAACCTGATTTTATTGTTTTTCACGCCTCCGGTCTTCAAGGGCCGGAGGCTTTTTTTTTAATTTTTTTCATGGAGATTGGATATGCCGAAAACGACACTGCAGCCTTCATCGATGCGTGTGCCAGCGCCGCCCTATGTCCCCGGAACAAAGCGCGGCCCCTTCGTCTTCACCTCGGGGCAGGTGCCGGTGGATGGCGATGGGGAGTTTGTGGGCGAGGGAGATATCGCTGCGCAGACCAGACAAGTGCTTAATAATATCAAGGTCGTTTTGGCAGAAGGCGGCGCCACGATTGCCGATGTGATGAAGACAACTGTTTTTCTCGCCGACATGAAGGATTTTGCCGGGATGAACGAGGTCTATGCCGAATTTTTTGGGAGTGACAAGCCTGCGCGCACCACTGTTGAGGCGGGGCTTGCCCGGCCCAAGTTTCTGGTCGAAATCGAGGCGGTGGCTATCGTCGAGGAATAGCGTCTGGCGGTAGGAGTGAATTCTTGGCCGTAAGGGAAAAGCTCTGCTGGGTGCGGGGAAGGGGGGACTTATTCGAGGTTGAGCCTCTGGAGCCAGGCGGCGCCCTCGTAGCGCGCCTCGATTTTCATGTCTTTAAGGATCGAGAAATAAATACGCATCCTCGCAAGCGCCTCGCGGCCAAAGCGCACATCGCCGCCTGCCCCAACCGGATATTCTCGCGAGGTGCGGGTGCGCAGGAAGGTGATGCGAACCGTGCCGCCAGGGCGAACAGGCCCGGTCTTGCCGCAGGCTTTGCGCCGGATGGTTTGCCATGGGCCCGTGATTTTTCGCCCCGTCGGGCGGCGGTCGGTCGTAATGTGGCTCCCGCAATTCGAGGACGCGCTGCCCGGTTTTCCAAATGCGCGCTCCCCGAGTTCCATGAATTTCACCGCGCCGCAGCCAATGCCTTGAGGCACGGCGAGGGCGGCAGATTGTTTGCTCACCTCGACCTCGTGCCATATGCGTCGCTCCTCGACCGGGCACATTTCGCTGCGTCTTAAAATGACGACCCCCGGCACCTTCAGGGTGAGCTGAAAGCTCGTAACGTCCGGGGGAAGAACTCGTTTTTCTACCTTAAAAACATCACCCTTGACGGTTTCGAGTGAGCCGCAGCCAGACAGGAGGGCCAAAAGGGCAGGTCCGAGAATCAGGATGTTTTTTGATGAGGCCTTAATGAGTTTTAACGCTTGCTGCGAGATCATTTTCTTGAATTCCTTTTTGTTAATCATTCTCTCATGTGTGGTCGCATCGCGCGCGGTGCCTCTTTCAAGCGGCGGATTGTCCTGAGGCGCTGTGGCGGCTCGTCTTGGGCCCATGCGCGGCCCCCCGGTCGCCTGTTTGGCTCCTTGTCGTCTGTTTCGATGGGTGGGCGAGAAATTAGGCCACCCTATGGAGTATAAGTATAGAACATTCACAAAGTTTGTGAGCCACTTGCATTTGATGGCAACGAAAGGAGACACCCCCCCCTTGGGCCAGACCATTGCCGAAAAAATACTCTCCTCTCGCTCCGGGGGCCCGGCCCATGCCGGCGATCTCGTCGTTGCCGACATCGACTACCTCATGGCGGGCGATGCCAAGGGACCCAAGGCCGTCGATATTTTCCGGGAGGCAGGTCTCCCCTTTCGCCTCGATCCTGCCAAGTGCGACCTCATCATCGATCATTTTGTGCCCGCCTTCGACATTCGCTGGGCGAGTGACCATGTGAAGCTGCGTGAATTCGCCTCAGAGCGCAGTCTCAACCTTTTCGACGCAGGCTCGGGCGTGTGCCACAACCTCGTCACCGAGGAGGGAAGGGTGGGGCCTGGCGATCTGGCCGTCGGCGGAGACAGTCATGTGTGCACCTATGGCGCACTCAACACCATGGCCGTTGCCGTCGAGAGCGGCGAGACGGCCTCGGTCTTCGCCACCGGCAAGCTCTGGTTCAAGGTTCCCCGCACGATTCGGGTCGAATTCGAGGGCTCCCTCCCCGAGGGTGTTTTTGCCAAAGATATGGCTCTTTGCCTCGCCGAGGAAGTGGGGCTCAACGGCGCCAACTACCGGGCGGTGGAATATGGTGGCCCGGCGCTTGCCGAGTTGACGATGGAGGGCCGCTTCACCATCGCGAACATGGCGGTGGACATGGGAGCCAAGACCGGCCTCATGGAGGTCGACGAAAAAACACTGCGCTGGGCCAAGGCCGCAGGGCGCGAGGGCAGCCCCGCTATGCCTGATCCGGATGCTGATTATGAGCGTACCATCCGCCTCAACGTCTCCTCGCTTGAGCCCCTCATCGCCGCCCCGCCGACGACAGACAACGTCTACCCGGTAGGCGAGTATGCGGGCCTCACCGTTCATCAGGCATATCTGGGCACCTGCACTAATGGCCGCCTTGAGGATTTGGAAATCGCTGCGCGGATCCTCCGCGGGCGGCGCGTGGCCCCGGGGGTGCGTTTCTACATCGCCCCGGCTAGTCGACGCATACAAGAGGCCGCAGCCCGCATCGGGGCCATAGAGGCCCTGAACGCGGCAGGGGCCATACTCCTTCCGCCCTCGTGTGGCCCGTGCGCCTCTATGACCGGCAACGGAGTTGTGGCCGCAGGCGAGCGAATCATCACCACGGCGAACCGAAATTTTCCGGGCCGCTTGGGGAGCAAGGAGGCCGAAATATATCTGGGATCCCCTGCAACGGTCGCTGCGAGCGCCCTGGCGGGACAGATTGCCGATCCGCGCGAAATACTGGACAAGATCGAGGGGGCGGAGCGATGACTATGAAGGGAAAGGTTCACCGCTTCGGGGATAACGTGAGCACCGACGTGCACCTATCGGTCAAATACCGGTCGCCCGACACTTCGCTTGAAGATCTTAAAAAAGACGCATTCAAGGAGATTGCGCCAGCCTTCTCATCATCCGTTCAAAAGGGAGATGTTCTGGTGGCCGGGGATAATTTCGGTCTCATTTCAAGCCGGGCGGACGCCGCTGTGGTCCTCCGCGAGTTGGGGATAAGCTGTGTGCTCGCAAAAAGTTTTGGCCACATGTTCTACCGAAACGCCCTCAACATGGGGCTGCCTGTCGTTGAGTGCGACACAGACGCCATAACGGCGGACGATGATATTGAGGTGGACCTTGAGGCGGGCACCGTTCGGGTGGGGGATGAGGAAATTACCTTCTCGCCGTTCCCCCCCTCTGTGCTCCATATGGTCGATGCCGGTGGATTGATTCCTTTTCTTAAGACAGAGGGCGGCTACCCGGCCTAGCCTTGCCTGCCGAGCACGGCATCGAGCACTTCCATTGGCAGCTTGTTCTCCGTGTAGCCGTGCCGAAGGGTGGCGGCGTACTCAAGCGATGGCTTTGCCGCTTGAATGGGGCCGTTCATGCGGTAGAGCATGGCCCGCTCCTCGCCGATGTCTGATTCGACAGTTACATCCTCGCGCCCGTAAATCTCGGGATAATCCTCATAAGTGTCCAACACCGTGATATTGCGCTCGTGCAGGAGATAGAGCACGCCGGGCACAAAAGCGTCTTCCTCGGGCTCCACCGTGGCCCAGCCGTTTCCTATTTTAATTTTTTCAGGTAGCGCGATTTGAAGCGAATAGCCCGCCAGACGGGCAATTCGCAGAGGGCGACTATGCGGGCATCTCAGGCGCATCCCCTCGTGGTGGAGGTTTGCGCCATAGGCGAAATAAAGAACGAGGCGCTCAGGCGCTGTGGCCGAAGTCCTCTCCCTCATCATCTTCCCAACCCTCTTTATCGGCCTCTGGGTCGCCATTGCCAAAGGCAATGAGCATCTTGGCCGGTTTGCCGTCAACGGGAGCAGCCGCGTGAATTGCCCCCTCGCGGATGGTGATCATTTCGCCTTTTTCAAGCAGGACCAGTTCTTCCTCGACATTGAACTGCATGCGACCGCCGAGGACAATGAGTTTTTCTTCTTCATCGTGCGTGTGGTAGGGGACCATCGCGTCCTTGGGTTGCTCGACCTCGAAGATGCGAAAATCACGCTCGGATAGCGCAGAAACAATTTCATCCTGAACGGGCTCGCAACTGAAGGCTGTTGCCACTTCTTCAACGCGGTAGGTTGGCTTAGACATTTTCCCCGATTCCCCTTAATGCTAGGTGCTTAGCATTTCTTTGACGATCTGACTTATGCGGCCACCGGTCGCCTGACCGGCGAGTTGTTTGGATAGTACACCCATTACCTTGCCCATGTCTTTGGGCGAGGAGGCCCCCACCTCCTCTACGACTGCCTTTGCGGCTTGGCGAATTTCCTCATCGCCCATCTGGGCAGGAAGATACTCCTTGACCACAAGAATTTCTTCGCGCTCTTTTGCGGCCAATTCAGGCCTCTCGCCCTTATCGTATTGCTCGGCAGCCTCTTCACGTCTTTTTACCATGCTTTGGAGGAGTTTGAGAACATCCCCATCGGAAGTTTCGTCACCTTTTTCTTTATCTTTGTTCAATATCTCGGAGCGAATCATCCGGATTGTGGAAAGACGCTCGGCCGCCTTGGCTCGCATGGCTTCTTTCTGGTCCTCTACAAGCCTTTCCCTCAATTGCACCATGAAATTTTTCTCCCTTTTTCTTTACGGGGATAGCTTTGTGCGGGCCTTTTCCCGGTGCAGGCACCAAAATACGGCTGCCCCGGCCCCCAGCATATCCGCCCCAGCGTCCGCCCAGGACGATATACGTCCGAAAACGAACGATTGATGAAATTCGTCAATAATTCCGTTTCCCGCCGCGAAAATGAACAGGGTGGCGGCGATTCGCATCTCGGGCTGCGCTGGCCATCGATGTCGTGCCGGGCGCCAGAGTAGAATCACCAAAATCCCAAATTCGCAGAGGTGCGCCATTTTGTCCATCCCATCGGGGAGGGATAGGCCGCCCTCGGTCGGGCTCAACGAGGATGCCCAATGGATCAGCGCTAAATACAAAAGAGCTGCTGCCCAGCGCCAGCTCGAATACTTTAACGCGCCGTCATGGAGCGCCCGGTTTTCATCAAGGGAGGGGGACGATTGCTTCAATTTCCACCATGAAATCGGGGTCGGCAAGGCTTGAGATCACCAAAAAAGTGTTGGCGGGTGGGGCATCGCCGAAAAATTCTTTTCGTGCCTGCCCAACTGGGCCCCGGTGATCCAAGCTCGTAACGAATACCGTGGTCTTGGCGATATCGGCAATGTTGCCGCCAGCCTCCTCAACTACACGTCGAATATTATCCAGGGCTTGGCGCGTTTGCGCTCCCACATCGCCCTTGCCGATGAGGTTTCCGTTTTCATCGAGTGGCACCTGCCCGGCGAGATAAAGTGTGCGGGAGGCATCGACGATGACGCCGTGTGAATAATGGCCGGCAGGCTTGGCGAGTCCCGCCGGTTGGTTGACGATTTCTCTTTTCATGGCGATCCCCTCGTGAAATTGATGCGCCTCGTCTAGTAGTCGAGCTTCGCCTCTTTGAGGTCTCCAACGACAGTGAGAACAGACTCATCAAGCCGGATATGTTTCTTCGCGGTCTCTTGTATCTGCTCTTTTTTCACAGCGCGGATCAGATCGAGATACTTACCCGCATAGTCGGAGGAGAATCCCAGTCGCTCGACAGCGAGAATATAGCCCGCGATGCGGGATGAGGATTGAAAGCGGGTGGCGAAATTGCCCGTGATGAAGGCCTTGGCTTCATTGAGTTCGGTCTCGGTCACGCCTTCATCCTGGATGCGTTTTATCTCTTTTATGGATTCGGCAATCGCCTGATTTGCGCTGGCATTTTTTGTCTGGAGCATGAGTCGCCAGTGGCCTGTGTCCATACCGGCGGCAAAATAGCTATAGGCCGAATAAACAAGCCCTTTTTCCTCGCGGATGTTTTTTGTGATTCGGCTCTCGAAGCCACCTCCGCCGAGGATGTAGTTCATCACGCGGGCGGCGTAGAAATCCTTGTGGCGCCGAGAGATGGAGCGGTTTCCGAGGAGAACGGTCGCCTGCCTAAAGGAGCGATCAATTTTAATAACGTCCATTTTCTGTTCACCCTCGGCCTTGGAGGGCGTGGCCGGAGCGGGAGAGGACGCGGGGCGGGACTTCCAGCCGCCAAAATGACCCATGACCAAATCTTGTGCGCGGGCGAGGGAGATATCGCCCACGAAGACAAAGATGGCGCCCTTCATGCCGTAGCGTTGGCGGTGAAATCGCACGAGGTCTGCCCGCCGAATTTTCTTGATGGTCTCGGGCTTGCCAGCTACTTCCCGTCCATAGGGGTGGTCGCCGAAAAGGCGGGTGCGAAAGGCTCTGTTCGCCAGGTAGCCGGGCCTGTCCTTTTTGCGCTGAAGGCCGCCCAGCGTTCTTGCTTTGAGTTTTTTAAGCTCCTTGCCGGGGTAGGAGGGGTTGCGAAGCGTGTCCGCGAGCAACTCCATGCCCTGGGCGAGGTCGCGCGTTAGGACGCGCAGCGAGATGCTTGAGAAATCCCGGCCTGCGCTGGCGCTGACGCCGCCGCCAATTTGGTCGTTGAGCTTTTCAATGTCCGAGGCGCTTCGCTTGCGAGTGCCGCGGAGGAGCATGGCGGCGGACATGTTCGCCAGGCCCTGCTTGTCGAGCGGCTCGTAGCGCGTGCCGGCCGGAAAGGAGACTTCGATGGTCACGATGGGTAACTCGTGGGATTCATTGACGAGGATGACGCCCCCGCCGGGCAACTCTTCGCGGTCATAGTTAAGAACCGCAGCTGATGCACTTGAGGTGGTGAAACTCAGGATGATGGCGGTGGTGATCCCTGCGGCGGCAGCGAGGGCCGCTTGAATTTTTGATTGATGGCGCATTATTTGCTCCCTCCGTTTTTCTTTGTGCTCTCGGCTGCGGGCGCTGGCGCTTTGGGCGCGGGGGGAGCACCTCCGGGCGGAAGCGGCACGAGCGTAGCCGTTGTGCGGTTGGAGGGGTGAAGATATTTTTTCGCCACCCGAATGATATCCCGCGAGGTGACTTTGGCGAGAGAGGGAAGATAGGCGCTCACAAGGCGCCAGTCGCCAGCGATGGTGGCCCGGCCCAGTTGCATGGCGCGATAAAAATGGCTGTCCATGGCAAAAATAGTTTTGGCCTCTATGCTGCGGAGGTTTCGCTCAAGCTCCTCTTTGGTGACACCGCTCTTGATGACCCGCGCCACTTCCTCAAGGATTGTTTTTTCGACCAGCGCGGCGGTTTTTCCGGGCGCCGGTTGGCCGTAAAGATAAAATAGCCTCGGATTGAGGGAGACATAGGTGTAGTCGGCGCCGGCGCCAAGTGCAATGGCGTCCTTCCTGACGAGTCGCTGGTAGAGGCGGCTGGTCTCGCCTCCGCCGAGGATCGATTCGAGCATGATAAGGGCCGGGCCGTCCTCGCCCTTCCAGTTGGGTGCGTGGTGCGCCATGGCGATGTAGGGAAGCTGGGCTTCTTTCCTGAGGACGAGCCGCCGGGGGGCGGTTTGTGCGGGCTCGGTTAAATCGGGTCGCCCGATGAAGGATTTCTGGGCCGGGATGGGGCCAAAATGTTTTTCGAGCAGCGCGATGGCTTTGTCCACCTCGAAATCGCCAACGATCACGGCCGTGGCGTTATTGGGCGAGTAGTAGAGGCGGTAGAAGTCCTTGATGTCCTTGAGCGAGTAGGCGTCGATGTCCTTTGCCCATCCGATGATGGGGTTGCCATAGCTGTGCTTGGTGAAGGCCGCAGCACGAAGTTTTTCAAAGAGCGCGCCGGTCGGGCTGTCCTCGGTTCGCGAGCGGCGCTCCTCCATGACGACCTTTTGCTCGGGGGCAAGCTCTTCTTGCTTTAAAACCAAGTTCACCATGCGGTCGGCCTCAAGTCCCATCACCAGGCCGAGGCGATCCGATGCAATGCGCTCGAAGTAGGCCGTGTAGTCAAAACTCGTGAAGGCGTTATGGGAGCCCCCGTTTCGCTTGACGATGTTGCTGAACTCCTTGGGGCCCCATTTTTTGGTGCCCCGGAACATCATGTGCTCAAGCATGTGAGCGATGCCGGTCTTGCCCTTGGGCTCCTCGCGGCTTCCCACCCCGTACCAAACCTGAAAGACAATCGAGGGGGCGCGCCGGTCCCGGAGCATGAGCGCACGCATACCGTTTGAAAGCTTGTGCTCGGCCACCCTCCAGGGAACTTGCAGGAGTTGGGTCTCGCCCGAGGTGCTGGGGGGAGGGGGGCCTTGAATCTCACCGCCGCCGGTAGCTATTGAGGCGGGAAGGGCGGCGAGGATGGACGCGATGAGCGCTATGGCGATTCTACGCATGTAAGATCCTTGAATAAGAGAAATAGACGGCTGTTGCTGTAACGTTGGTTGGGCCGTTTTTCATCCATAACTGGCTTAAAAAAACGCCCGGTGATTCTCAGTAAGTAAAATTTTACATCAAAGGCGGCCGATTCTGAAGTTCTCTAGCTCAGGGGCCCCAATTTTTTTAGGACATCGGGGTTGGCAATGTCATGGGGTTTTTTCCCGGCCAATAGATCGACCACCGCCCTGACGGCGTGGCGCAAGGTGTTCTCGCATGCATCCTGGCCCACACCCGCCGCATGAGGCGTTACGATTAGATTTTGCTGATCGAAGAGGGGGTGATCCACCTCCGGGGGCTCCTTGGGAAAGACGTCGATACCCGCCCCTCCGAGGCCTCCCGATGCAAGGGCTTCGGCCAGGGCGTCGATGTCCACGACGGGCCCCCTCGAGGTGTTGATTAGAAAGGCGCCGGGCTTCATCAGAGCAAGTAGCTCGCGGCCAATGATGCCCGTAGTCTCAGGCGTGAGGGGAACGTGGCACGTTAGATAGTCGGCGCGGCTCGCCACCTCTTCGAGCGAGTGAAAATAGACACCCACCTCGGCGGCGAAGCGCTCGTCCGGGGCGATGTCGCAGGCGATGATCTCCATGCCGAAGGCTGCGGCGCGCCGGGCGACCTCCTTGCCGATGTTGCCAAGCCCGAGGATTCCAAGCGTCTTGCCGTTGAGCGGAGCGCCGGGGAGGCGAAGACTAGCCCATTCACCTGCTCTGATGCCCT
>JABJAL010000016.1 GCA_018669005.1 Nitrospinaceae bacterium | reverse complement strand
TGTTGTCTGTGTCGTTACCTGCCGAAAAAGGCGGCTGTACTGGAAGCGGGGGGAGCCGTTTTTCCCTGCTTGATGAGTACTCGCTCGCCACGTACCTCCAATTTCGTCCCATGAGGCTCTGAGAGGCCCTGCATCAGCTCTACAATGTCTTTGCCTCTTCCGCTCCGGGGGGAGAGGATGCGCGGTTTCTCAAAATCCCCGCTCCAACACGGAATGAAACCAGGATTCTCTATCCCTCTTTTTTTGAGAGTGCAGCGAAAAAGAAAGGTCTGTTTCGAGGCCGCCGTGAAGAAGGGTATCTTAAAATCAAAAATAAGATTCCCCATGCTGTAGATAATGGGTACTCCTTTATACATTTCGATTGGCTGGAGAACGTGGGCGTGGCCGCCGAGTACCAGATCCGCCCCGGCATCTATCGAGGCGCGGCCGAGTTCGGTCTGATAGTCCTGGTGGCCGTGGAGCATACTCGTGCCCCAGTGGTGGTTGATTATGACAACGTCTACCCGCTTTTTCAGCGCGCTGATGTCTCGTCTCATACGGGCCAAATCCCCGGGATTCGTCCAGGTGACAATTCTCGGAGCTGTGCCGGGGTATTCGTTTACATCCCGCCATACTTCATAGGCGGTATTCGCCCGAATCGCGTTGAGACCGGGGCGGCTCTGTTCTGCAGCAAAGCCGCGGGGGAGAATCGAGGAAAAGCCCAGAATTCCGATTTTAAGGCCGCCGCGCTCAAGGATTGATGGCCTACGGGCGGCGGTGAGGTTCATGCCCGCCCCTGTGTGGGGCAGGTCGATTTTTTTTAGAAGGGCAAGGGTGTCCACAAAGGCGTCCTCGCCGTAGTCGAACATGTGATTGTTCGCAAGGGATACGGTGTCGAGCCCTGCTTCCGTGAGAGCATCAGCCATCTCGGGTGTGCCGCGCAGGAGGATTTTATCGGGCTGACCTTTACCCCGCCGGGAGAGCGGCAATTCGAGGTTGACGAACGCCACCCCCGCTTTTTTGAAAACAGGGGCTAGTGCGCCGAGGGCGCCGGGCCCCTTTGTGCGGTTTATAGCTACATCGCCTCCTGCAACAAATGTCGTTGATTTTGGTTTACTGGTTGCCATAAGAATTTATTCCGTGAGGAAAAGGCCGTGGTCTGGCTCAAAGGTGAGAAAAACTTTCTGACCCGAATCGAGTAGCTCAAAATGATCCATCTGGACCCCTATTTCGTGGGGTCCGACACGTACCTGGCAATCGAGGAAATTTCCCTGATAAATGGTGTCGATGATTTCGCCCTCCATGAGGTTGGGGCCCGGTGAGGCGGGCGCCTCAATATGAAGGGTCACATCCTCGGGCCGAAGGCTCAGGATGACACTCTGGCCAGCCTGGGCGCCCTCGGCGCCAATGGCATGGAGCCGTAGGGGCGAGTCGTTCTCGGCGGGGATTTCTGCCACGGTGACATTGCCCTCCCGGCTTAAGATTTTGCCTTCCAAAAGGTTAGCCACACCGATAAAGCTGGCCACGAAGGCGTTTGCCGGACGAGAATATATTGTCTCAGGATCGTCAATTTGCTGGATGACGCCTTTGTTCATGACTACGACTCTGTCGCTCATGACAAGGGCCTCGGCCTGATCGTGGGTGACGTAGACCGAGGTGATGCCCACTTCGTGCTGAAGTCGAACGAGTTCAATACGCATCTGCTCGCGCAGCTTCGCATCCAGGTTCGAGAGAGGTTCATCGAATAGGACGACGCGCGGGTTGTAGACGATGGCGCGAGCGAGAGCAACTCGTTGTCGCTGGCCACCAGAGAGTTTCGTCGCATAACGCTCGCCGAGTTGGCCAAGGCCAACAAGCTCAAGCGCCTTGTTGGTTTTCTCCTGGGTTTCACGTTTGCTAATGTTGCGGATTTTGAGGCCAAAGGCCACGTTGTCGAATACCGTCATGTGGGGCCAGACGGCGTAGCTCTGGAACACCATCCCGAGGTTCCTGTCCTCGGGTGTGAGGTGGATTCCCTTATCGGGCGAGGTGATGGGCTCGCCTTCGATTCGTATTTCCCCTGAGTCGGGGCGCTCAAGCCCCGCAATGCAGCGAAGAGTGGTGGTTTTGCCGCAGCCAGAGGGGCCCAGGAGGGTGACAAATTCGCCCTTGTCCACGTTCAGGTCGATCCCTGCGACAGCTACCTCGGCACCGAAACTTTTTACTAATTTGTCGATTTCCACTAGTGACAAGTTGTTTCTCCCTACGGCAAAACGGCCAGCGTGTGATCGGCATCAAGGTGAATATAAACTCTCTCGCCCTCGCGAAGGTGCTCCCGGGGGTGCGCCTGCACTTTCCATTCGAAATCCTGCCAACGCACGCGACAATCGAGATAGTTGCCCAAAAATACGGTCTGTATGACTTTGCCCTCAAGCGAGTGCCCATCGGGTTTCTCGCGCAATGCGTGAACGTTCTCGGGGCGTACCGAAAGAGCGGCCTCATCACCCTCTGAGAGTCCCTCGCCTAGCAGGCAGGGTAGGATTGCCCGCTCGCCGTTCTGTGTGATTTCAATCTCACCGCGCCCGGCGCTCGCCGTACGGGCGATGCGGCCCTCGATAAGGTTTGCGATACCGATAAAATTGGATACGTAGCGATTTCGGGGACGGGCGTAGATGGCATGCGGGCCACCGGTTTGCTCAATTTTCCCTTTACTCATGACGATGATGTCATCGCTCATAATAAGGGCCTCGGCCTGATCGTGGGTGACGTAGACCGAGGTGATGCCCACTTCATGCTGTATTCGCTTGAGCTCGACACGCATGCGCTCGCGAAGCTTGAGATCGAGGTTCGAGAGTGGCTCGTCAAACAATAGAAGTTTGGGGTGAAATACAATTGCCCGCGCCAGGGCCGCACGTTGTTGCTGGCCGCCAGAGAGCTGGGTGGCTTCCTTGCCCATCATATCTTCAAGGCCAACTAAGCGGAGCGTCGCCGTCACGCGATCGTCAATTTCTGATTGATTAACTTTCCGTATATCGAGCGGATAGGAAACGTTTTTTTCGAGCGACAAATGGGGCCAGATGGCATAGCTCTGGAACACCATGCCGATGTCGCGTTTCTCGGGAGGCAAGTACACGTTTTTCTCGGTCGAGGTGAAAGTCGTTTCCCCAAGGTCGATATCACCCGCATCGGGTTTATGGAGGCCCGCAATCGACATGAGGGTAGTTGTCTTGCCGCAGCCAGAGGGGCCGAGCAAAGTGAGGAATTTCCCCTCAGGGATACCGAAAGAAATGTCGTCCACCGCACGGTCATCGCCAAAATATTTAATGAGGCCCTTCACCGAAAGGTGATAGTTGTTGGATGAATTCTCGCTCATGGTGGCTGTCCGTTATCCTTTTAGGCTTAAGCGCTCAGCGCCTCGCGTCCTGCAATTTTTCTAAATACAAAGATGCAGACGAGTAGAAGGAGACTCTGGGCGACCGACAATGCTGCGGTCATCGGTTCGTTTTCAAAGTTCGAAAGATAATAGACGCCAACAGAGAGCGTTTCCGTACCTGCCGTATAGAGAATTATTGAGATGGAGAGCTCTCTTAGGAAAATGACGAAAAGGAGTATCCAGCCAGCGAAGATTCCCGGCTTGAGCAGCGGAATGGTGATGCGGCGCAGGGTGGTCATCCAGGTGGCACCCGCCATCCGAGAGCTTTGGTCGAGTTCTTCTGATATCGCCATCATGATGGAGGATATGTTTCTCTGTCCATATGGGAAAAAACGAGTGATGTAGCCAAGCAGGAGTATCCAGAGGGTCGCGTAAATAGGGGTCTTGATGTAGGTAACGAGGACTCCCATTGCGAGAATGATGCCCGGAAATCCGATTGGCACGACACACAGAAAGTCCAGGATTTTCGAGCCCATGCCCTTCGTGCGGTGGATCATGTAGCTGACGATAATCGCCAGGACCATAGCGATTGTCGAGCCGACAAGGGCAAGAATAAGGCTATTGCCAATGCCGTTCGTCGCCGATTCAATGGCCTTGGGAGACCACCAGAATACAGCTTTTTCATAGTTAATGATGGTTAGGTCGGCGGCGATTATCTTACCTTCCCATACTGGATGAAAACTAACGATAATCAAACACGCCAATGGAAGAATTACGGCAACCAAAATGTAGAGCATATTAAAACTGAATGCGGCCCATCTCCACTTGCCGAGATCTATGACGTTTGGCCGAAATCCTTTGCCGGTCACAGTGATGTATTCACGAGGGGCGATGATGCGCCTCTGAATCCAAATAAAGAGCGCCGTGATGAAGCCGAGCACCATGCTGATTGCCGCGCCCATATAGTGATTGGCGTCATCACCCACAGCTTTTGTGAAAATCTGTGTTGTCATCGTTTCAACGCCGTAAGGGGCACCCAGCTTAAAGGGAACACCGAATTCACCGGCCGAGGTAACGAAAACAATAATGGCGCCCGAGAGAATGGCGGGTGTGATCAGGGGCAGGGTGATTTTCATGGTGGTGGTAAATAGTCCCGCCCCAGTTGTTCGGGCGCTGTCCTCAAGGGAGGGGTCCATTCTCCGGAGCGAGCCGATGACAAACAGGTAGACCAAAGGGGCAAAGAAAATTCCCGTCACCCAGATGATGCCGTAAATATTGTCTACATTAAGAATATGTCCCTTTATTCCAAAAACATCTCGGGCCAGGTTATTTAAAAGCCCCACCTTCGGCGCCGCCAGGTTGTGCCAGGCAATAGCACCCACGAAGGGGCTGAGGAAGAAGGGGATCAGGTTGAAGGGCTCAAGTTTTTCTCTGCCCGGGCAGTTGGTGCGCGCATTTATCCAGGCCAGCGAGACACCCAGGAATGTCGCCAGAATGGTTGTTCCTGTGCTGATTATCATGGTGTTGAAAAATGCTTTTCGAATCAGGCGATCGGTGACAAGTTCCCTGTAATTCTGGAGACCCGGCTCGGTGTCAAAACCCATATCGTCGAGAACAAAAAAACTGCTGAAAACGAGTGTGACAAGAGGCAAAATGACGGCAATGCCGACGACAAGGGATACGACGGTAGTGGCGATGCGCTCCTGAGTGAACAGGCCGCGCCACCAATTGGTTCTTGGGTCAATTTTATTTTGTATGACTTCTGTGCTCATCGGGATCTTTCGTGTTTAAGACGTCTGAACGAACGAAGCGGGGACTCCGGACACGCCGGAGCCCCCGTTCGATTTTTTAATACACAGACGGCAGTGGGTTATTTGAAACGACTGGCCCATCCACCGCGAACTTTTTTGAACTGCTTCTGTGCGCCAACCCAGTCCTTCATGCCGAGCAACTTGTGCTTGCTCAGGTCGAGAAGATAGGGGCGCACGGCCGGGGGGGCGACATATCCTTTGCGGAACGAGTAGATGGCCTCGCCCTCGACAAAAATATCGGCGCCCTGTTTGGTTAGCAGGAACTCAACGAGGAGTTTGCCTGCGTTCGGATGAGGCGAGCCTTTAACGGCTGCCGCTTGGTTGCCCAGTAATACTTGGCCTTCTTTATAGTAGCCGACGCGAAGAACTTTGCTCAGAGCAGGCTTTTTAAGGACGTTCTGGTACACCCGGCCCGAGAGGTTCCACATGTCGAAGGGCCGCTCGCAGGAGATGAGCATCTGCATTTTAGGCTCGGTGCGGAATTCGATGATCGGCTTGGTCTTTTTGAGGTCGTCCCATAGCTTGTTTGCGTTGATTGCGCCGTTCTCAACAAGCGAAATCACGGTATTTGTGTAAGTGAAGCTTTTCGTGATGTCGGAGGAAATGGTCTTGCCGCTCAAGGACATTTTTGCCACGTCGGCGTATGAGGTGACATTGAAGTTGGCCATTCCGGGGCAAGATTTGTTCCAGACGGGCTGGAAGGTGTAGGCCAGCGGGGTCACAACATACGGGTAGTTGTGGTACTGGCCGGCGCTCTCGACAAGCCCGACGCTGTCTTTCCAGTGGGCGCTGTCGAGTTTC
The DNA here is from genome assembly GCA_018669005.1 of Nitrospinaceae bacterium. Lineage (NCBI taxonomy): Bacteria > Pseudomonadati > Nitrospinota > Nitrospinia > Nitrospinales > Nitrospinaceae > Nitrospinaceae bacterium. The sequence continues at coordinate 6,976 of JABJAL010000016.1, read as the reverse complement.
GAGAAGGCACCCCTCTTGGCGGCGGCGTGAAAGAAGCCCGGCGCGCTGACCATATGAACGTCAATGGTGAATTTGCCTGCTTTGATCTCCTGGCGAACGGTGGCGACGGTCGCGCCAGTGCCCTTGCGGATGTTGCTGAACTTAAAGCCGCTGCCGAGTCCATAGCGTTTGATGAAGGCAGGGCCCATGCGCTTTGCTGTCCGGTTGCTGAAGAGCGGGTTGATGATGATGACGCCGCCTTCTTTTTTGGCAGCGCGGGCAAGTTTCTGCTCTTGAGGAGACAGGGCGGCAGATGCTGTGGTCGCCATGCTCAGTGAGACGAGAGCGGCAGCAGCCACTCCGGAAAAAATTAAACGAGGGGTAACAAGCTTCATAGACTTTCTCCTTAAACATCCTGAAAAATTTATGACCAATATGAAGAATTTTCCCCGCTCCCCACGGGAATTTGGCCATAAGTGAAAAAGCAAAAATGGGATATACTCTGTGGGCTCAAAGTAGCCTATTCATAAAGGAAGTCAATCCCTTATGTAATAATTTCAAGTATTTTTCGTGTCCAGGCCTTTGGTTTTGGCTCGCATTTTCTTAAGATGTTATATATGAAGTTGAGAATTTCATCATAGGTGTTTGATTTTATAGGCTGGTTTAAGGGGATCGTATTCTCATGGCGTTATTCGCGACCGAGGACATCAAAAAAATTGATAACCTCTACCAACAGGGGCAATGGCAGAAAATCATTCAAAATTTAGGCCACAAACCCCTTGGCGAATACGACGATATTCGCCTCCTAAACGACCTAGCCATTGCCTATCACCAATTGAAAAATTGGGACCGTGTTATTGAGGTTTACGAGCGAATAAGGGCTATAGAGCCTTGGCCCGATCTCATGAAGCAGCAATCCGAGCTTACGGTTCGCTACATGCGCTACCACGCCGTAATGGGTGAGGCCCTCTATCGCAAAGGAGAGTTCGACAAGGCACTGTCGATTTTCAATGACTTGAAGGCAGTTGGTAGCCGCTTTTCGGATAAATATTATTTCTCGGGCCGGATTCATACAAAGCTAGGTGATTACCGGATGGCGTTGCTCGAATTCAAGGGTATGATTGCCAACGTTCCGGGCCGGATGCGCGAAGTGGTGCGTGGGCTTTGTGAGTTGATTGAAGCCAACCCTGCTCAGGCTGGAGTGTACGAGCAACTTCACAAGGCTTGTAGCCATAACGATAGACTTGAGCATTACTATGCGCGCTACAAAAAAGAGATGGAAGAGTTAAAAGGCGACATGGCGCCCGCTTTCAAGGTTGCCCATCTCCTCCTATTTGAGGGTGAAAAAGCTGGCGCCACAAAAGTTCTCGACTCTCTGAAACCCAAAAACAGTACGGAAAGTGGGTGGTTGGCGCTTGTCAAAGGAGATGGTGCGCTCCATGACAGTGATGTTGGCGGGGCGCTGGCACACTACGAAGAGGCCGAGCCTTTATTCGAGGTAGGAGAAGCTTTGATTGTCGAGCGTCTTGAGGAGGTCGTGCGCCGCCATGACGACTCCCCAACTCTCCGCCGTAAACTGGCCAAGATGTGCGAGGAGTCGGGCGAGGATGACAGAGCTTGCCGCCATCTTGAGGCGCTTGTAAAGAATCAGCCGAATGAGCAAGGCGCGCGTGATGAACTCGGTCGTTTGCTCAAGGGGAGCATGAATAAGGCTTTCGCCGCAGGGGAGATGCCCCGCGCAGAGAGCCTAGCCGAAAAGCTTGTCCATTATTTCCCTGACGATGAAAATCTCACCTCTCAACTTCAACAAATTACGCAGGCACGAGGTATTAATCGCAAAGAGAAACTTGAAAGCCTTTTGGGTACGGGTCGCATGCCGGCCTCGGAGGCGGCAAAAGCCCACCTTGAGCTAGCTGGCATCGAGCGGGCAATGGGCGCTGATGAGGAGGTGATTGTTTCTCACCTTCAAAAAGCCGCCGCCGAGCGCTCGCCTGTACGCGCAGACGCGCTTTTTCAGTTAGGGCAAATTCATTTTGGCCGGGGCGAGCTCGACACCGCCGATGGGGTTTATGAAATCCTCTTCAATTTACGTATTCCCGATGAAAATCGATTGGACTGGTCCTACGAGATTGCCCAGGCGTTTGAGGAGGGTGGGGAGCAGATTCTGGCCATGAAGTATTACACTGTGACGGTGGAGGCAGATTCTGCCTTTAGAGACGCGGTTGGCCAAGTCAAACGGCTTGAGAAGGAGATTGAGGCAGCTTCCGTTTCCGCCTCAGCAGGGGTAATTGCTTCCGCCCCAGAATCTCTCGATCCGATGGATATTCTTTCGAAACGCTATGATGACATCAAGGAGCTAGGCCGGGGTGCGATGGGTGTAGTCTACCGGGGGCGAGATAAAATTCTTGATCGTCCCGTAGCCATCAAGATGATTCTCGGAGATCTCGGGCAAGACTCAGAGGCCCTGGCACGCTTTATCACTGAGGCGCAGAGTGCTGCTGCCTTGGAGCATCCGGGCATCATCACGGTTTATGATATTCGCGCCGAGGAGCCGATGTTCATTGTGATGGAATTTGTCGAGGGGAAAAGTCTTAATGACCTGCTCGGTGGCCGAAAATGTCCAATGTCGCATTTCAAACAGCTTGCCATCAGGATGTGCGAGCCTTTGGCATTTGCCCACAGGGCCGAGGTCGTTCACCGCGATATTAAACCTGACAACATAATGGTGACCAAAAGCGGGGGAGTGAAGATCGCAGACTTTGGTCTCTCCCGGAAGGGGGGGGGCAGTGGGGAGACCCAGGTGGGTCAAGTGATGGGGACACCCTATTACATGCCTCCTGAGCAAATCCGGGGGACAGAAACGGACGGCAGAAGCGACATCTATTCGCTGGGGATTACTTTCTATGAAATGCTCACCGGAGCCCCCCCTTTTACTGAAGGCGATATCGCATATTTGCATATCCATGAAGAACCACCCAAAATCTCCATGAGGCACCCCGAGGTGTCTCCTGAGCTAGAAGCTATCGTGCTCAAATGTATTGAGAAAGAGCCTGATTCACGTTGTCAGACGGTGGATGAACTTCTAGTGGTGCTCCGGGCCCTCAAATAGCACAGAGCCCACCGACCTTTAATGAAAGAGGATTGACTTGGAGCAGAAATTAGCACCAACCCGCATCCAGTGCCCAGAATGCCAGGCGGTTTATCGCGTGGGTCGCCCGGCGGCGGAACTTGCCAAGATGCGGGTGAAATGCAAGAAGTGCGAATATACATTTACGCCAACGTTTCCCGAGCTTGAATTCTCGGCGCCGGTGGCCCCGGCTCGCACGAATCTTCCGTCTCCTCCCGCTCCTGCGGGGCCTTCGACACTTGTGAATCCTCCCGTGGCGCAGGTTCCCGCACCCGTAGCGTCGCCTCCAACAGTTCCTCAAGCGGGTGCTGATCCTTTTGATACCCTTGAGGAAACAGTTGGCGGACTATCCCGCGCCATCTACGAAATACGTCAACAGAGTCCTGAGGCAATACCAACAAATATTTCCTCTCAAGTCGGTCAGATAGCTGATGCCATCGTTGGTGTGAAAAGACAGGTTGGCTCCCTTCGCCGTGCAGGCCAGGATCTAGAAAATCTCCTTGAGGTCAGTAACGCACTGAATCAAGAAACCCATCTAGCGCCACTCCTGGAGTTGATAATGGATTCGGCCATCAAAACACTAAACGCCGAACGTGGCTTCTTGATGCTGAAAAATCAGACAACCGGGGCGCTCGATGTGAGTGTGGCGAGGGGCATGGGGGAGGCGCTCGCCGATGACGAGTCGCGGGAGTTCAGCACAGGTATTGCCAGTACGGTTGCTAATGATGGAACGCCGTTTTTTACCGCGAACTCGAAAGGCGACGACAGGGTGGCAGAGTTCGCGAGTGTCATGCGCTCGGATGCGAGGGCTGTACTTTGTGTGCCTGTTGATTTTCATGAGCGGAACCTCGGGACCCTTTATCTAGATAATCAGGCAGGCGCGCCAGGGTTTACAGAAGACCTTTTGCGCCTTGCAGCCTCTTTTGCCTCGGCCTCGGCCGGTGCCATTGAGAATGCCCGCCTGTATGAAAACATCCGGGAGGAGACAGCAAAACGATCAAATCTTTCGCGTTATCTGTCTCCTTCGGTGGTAGATGACATTCTCAAACAGGGTGAAAATTTCGAGCTAGGTGGCGCGACCATCGACTGCTCAGTTCTTTTCTCCGACGTGGTTGGCTTCACATCGTTCAGTGAGGACCTCACGCCGATTGAGTTGGTCAAGCTGATGAACGAATATTTTACCGTAATGGCTGACGCCATATTTACTAATGACGGGACCCTCGATAAATTTATCGGCGACGCTACGATGGCCATTTTCGGTGCCCCGGTGCATGATCCTCATCACGCGGCGATGGCCGTCGATGCGGGCCTTAATATGCTGGCGGCCTGCGATAAGTTGATGGCCAAGTGGAAGTCTGAAGGAAAGCCGACCTTTCAAATGCGGGTGGGGGTGAACTCGGGACCGGTTGTGGCGGGAAATTTAGGATCGCCTCAACGGATGGACTACACCGTCATTGGCGATGCGGTGAACCTGGCGAGCCGGATGGAAAGTTCCTCCGAGGCAGGCACACTTTGCATCAGCGAGTATACATGGGATCTAATCAAGGATTTTGCCAAGGCCGAGGACAAGGGCCCGATCAAGGTGAAGGGAAAATCCGATGAAATTCGGGTCTTTCATGTTTTCTCCATCGAGCCCCCTCGCCAGGATGCACATCACATTGAGCGAACCTCCCCCAGAGCTGTGACCGAGATATTCACCATCTACAGCCAAGAGGGCATTGACGGCACACGGCAGGGGATCATTCGAGATTTGAGCGAAGGCGGGGCGATGGCGCATTCTGGATTTGCTGCCGAGGCGGGGAATTTGGTCAAGCTGAATTTCTCTCTTCCCTCTGGCGAGCAGGTTAAGGAGATATCGGCGGTTGTCGTACGTGTTTCCTCGATAGAAGACGAGGGCGCGGGCTTTCAGATTAATTTAAAATTTGTTGATATGGATGAGAATTCGAGAACGATCCTCGGCACCTATGTTCATAGCCAAATTGAAAAGGGGGCTGATTAGTCTCCCCGGGCGATCTTGGCAGGTTGGCGCTTCGATTCTTATTCTTTTTGCAATTCTTGAAATTCAGGTATGAAAATGGGAACTACGGAAATCCATGAAGAGGGTGTGCGCACGTTGCGCGTCCCCTCGCCTCCGGGCTCACATATGAAAAATGTCCTCGTCACCTTGGTTGGCGAGGGCCCCTATATTCTCATCGACACAGGGTATCCCGAGAGCGTCGATGAGGTTGTCGCTTGGGTACGAGAGGAGACCGGCGGCTCGCTCGATGCGTTGTTGCTCACCCATCACCACCACGACCATTTAGGGGGCGCAGAGGGCGTTGTCGCCGCGACAGGGGCTGCCACATGGGCGCATCCGGTTGAAATTGAGTTAATGAAAGAGCGTGCACCTGCTCTTGCGCCCGCGCCTTTAGACGATGGTGAAATCGTTCGCCTGGGGGAGATCGAACTCAAGGTTGTGCTCACCCCCGGGCACTCGCCCGGCCATCTGTCTTTTTGGTGGCAAGAAAAAAAAATCCTCTTTGGCGGCGATAATGTGTTGATGGAGACCTCGACCTGGGTGGGCCCGCCACGAGGTAGTTTGCGCGAATATCTGGCCAGTCTTGAAGTGGAGCGTGCCCTGGCGCCAAGGGTGATTTATCCGGGACACGGTAGCCCAATCAAAGACCCTGAGGGCCGGATAGAGGGGCTTGTTCGCCACCGCGCGCGGCGCGAGGGGCAGGTCCTGGATGCGCTGGCCACTGGCGTGGATACGCCCGAGGAGATGGCCGCTAGCATCTACAAGGGCCTGGGCGAGAAGACAATGAAAATTGGTGCCGCCATGCTCGCCGGGCATCTTGAGAAACTCATCGAGGAGGGCAGGGCTCGCCGCGAGGGGGAGCGTTATCTTCTTGTCGAATAAGCCGGTGTGCCCTGAGTATTTGACGCCTCTTTGATCATTCTATAAAAACATTCCGACACGCCTTCCTCCTTAATTTTCGAAATGGTGATATTTTGCTGACGAACTGCCATACATTGATATTGAGAACCCTCCTCGACCATGCTCCCGTCCCCCCAACTGAGGAGCAGGATCTGTATCTCTACAATATCGCGCCCGACAATTTGCCCCTGACCGATGGTTTCCGCTCGCGCGATACGCATCGCTTCGAGCCCCCGCCGGGCGCCCTTGAGTACTATCCCAAGCTCATCTGGGTGAAATGCCATCTTATTGTGGATAATTTTTGTCACTATGGAGCCATCTCTAAGCCGGCAGAGAGTCTCGCCATTACAGAGAAGGCAGGCTACACGTACAAAAGGGGAGCGGACATCGTGCCGCTGTTCATCGAATATGCTGGCGAAATGAATGTGCCCCTCGGCGAGTCTGATGCCCTCTATCTTGCGCACACCATGGTCGAAATCGCAGTGGACTACGCCATTTCCCAAGACGATAGAACCGTTCCCACAATTATCCGGCGAGCGAGGAAGACTTGCGAGCTTGAACTCATCGAAGAGTACGAGGGCGCCCTTGCAGCCCTTTATGGGCGAAAATCAGCCGAGATAGCTGCCACAAATGGCGCTGCCGAAAAGTTTTACGGAGACGTGGACAATATAGATTTCATGTACCTCGATGGGCGCACAAGAATAGTATTAAGGAAACTTAAACTTCCCTTCAGCGATGAAAACGTGGCTCGAACACGCCAGCTTATTCTCGATTCGGCTGAAAAAGTGTCTGACTATCCAGATTTTATTCGCGATTCGGTCGAGCTATTCACCGATCGCGCCGCCTGGGCGGGCGCGGGCGCTATCACCGGCGCAGCGGAGTAGGGGAAGATTTTTTAAAAAATTCTGACTGAGTACGTTTTTGCAATATATAATAAAAGGGTCGAGCCGCTC
>JABJAL010000015.1 GCA_018669005.1 Nitrospinaceae bacterium | reverse complement strand
TCGCGTCATCATGCCGGACTCGATTTTCGCTGTTCGCGATATGGATGGAGGCTGCACGGTGAAATATATCGAAGTCCTCGACCCCGGGCATATCGCGCTCATCCCGGCCAACCGCCAGGCTTTCAAGGTGGAATTCATGAAGCTTCAACCGGGAGAATCATTTAGCGACAGGGTAATTGGAAGGGTGATATGGGCCGGGCAGAGCTTTATCAGCGGAAATGAGGCGGCAGAAAACTCTCCGCCCTACGGGCACAATGATCTGGGACGCGCCAGCGACCTTCGGCCTTCGAGCCTCCCGAAAAGGGATGAATCGTTTTAATATTTTTCGCGAATTGTTGCTGAAAATCGTTTTTTCGCTTACCTAATTTTCCTGTAAAACAACGCCTCCTACCTTTGGCAGTTTCTTCAAAACGCATCTCTTGCCTATGGCGACTCCTTCAAAGCGCCTTGTCTGCACAAACTTTTTTTTCCGAGGGCATTGCCTAATTCGAGGACATTTTCTTGGCTAGGGGGATTCTGGGCCACTGGCGGAATCGCCACCGTTTTCCTCTATTAATTCTGGGGCCTGAATAATCCGGGCCGCTTTTTCAACCGGCAGCACGGTCTCTATCTCCTTTGAGGAGCCCGCGCCCAGCTCCGTGAATTTCCGGGCGGACACAAGAACACGCGCCTCCAGGGTTCCCACCGTTTTGTTATAGGAATCCACGGCCGAGCTAAGCCCCCTTCCAACACCAGAAAAGTTCTTGGCCAAGTTCGTAAGCCGCTCATAGAGCTCTTGTCCCAGTTCGCTCACCGCCTGGGCGCTTTCGGCCACCCTCTCCTGGCGCCAGCCGTAGGCAACCGCACTTAATATCGCAATCAGCGTCGTCGGGGTCGCCAGCAACACGCGCTGGGTGAAGCCCTCCTCAATCAACCCCGGCTCATGCTCCAGGGCAACACTGAAGATGCTCTCTCCCGGCAGGAACATTACGACGAAATCCGGGGAGCTTGAGAATTGATCCCAGTAGCGCTTAGAGCTTAAGCCCGACATGTGGTCTCGAATCTGGCGAACATGGTTTTTCAAATGGGCGCTGCGGGCCTCCTCACTCTCCGCCTTCCAGGATTCGCTGTAGGCCAGCAGTGGAACTTTTGCGTCCACCACCACTTCTTTGCCGCCCGGCAATTTGATAATCATATCGGGCCGAAGGCGGCCTTCGTCGGTGGTGACAGAGGTTTGCTCCACAAAATCGCAGTGGCGGAGCATTCCCGATATTTCGACAACCCGCCGCAACTGGACCTCGCCCCAACGCCCCCGGACGTTTGGCGTCCGTAGAGAATTAACAAGGTTTTCGGTTTCCGAGTGAAGTTTTTCCTGCGTCTGGACAAGCGACTTAACCTGCTCCGAGAGACCGCCGTAAGCCTCGCGCCGGACCTTTTCAACCTCCTGAAGCTGAGCGTCCACCTTCTCCAGAGACTCCTTGATGGGAGCCACGAGCGAGGCCACCTCTTTTTGCTTCACCTCCAAATCGCCTTTGGCCTCGACCTGATATTTCTCAAGGGTGGATTTGGCCAGATCGAGGAAGGATTGGCTATTGTTTTGCAAGGCGTCCGAGGAAAGCGCCTTGAAGGTCTCGCGCATTTCGTCTGCCGTCTTGTTGAGCAACTCAAGCTTTTCAGCCGCAGCCGCCTTCTCGCTCGCCATCATCGCATTGAGGCGTGCCGCCTCCTCCCTGAGCCCGGCAATGGCGGCATCGCGTTCGGCGAGAATTCCCTTGAGACTCTCCGCCTCCAGGGTCGTCTCCCCAAGGCGCTCCTCAAGCGCGAGCTGGCGTAAATTGCTTAAATGACGGGAGGCATAAAAACCGGCAGCCGCGCCAACAGCAAGCGCTAATATCCAGGCGAAAGATTCCATAGCGTCACCTGCATCCTGATGCTTCGGGTTAATTCGCGGGCGGCAAACACCGGCACGACCTAGCCGGCGGGTTTATTTCTCGGGACGGGCGATATCGTGATTCTCTTCGAGTTCAACAGCGGTATCGATAAGCAGGCGAAAAACTTTCTTCACAGCATCATCGGGGCATGGCCCCCCATTGTGGGCGGCTGCCCTGTCGATGACCTCCATCTCTCTATCGGGGTGGCGCACTTCCATGCCGCGCTCGGCCTTAAAATCCCCAACTTCAAGACAGATACCAAGGCGTTTGTTGATAAGTTCGACAAGTGCCTTATCACACTCATCGATGCGGCGCCTGAAATCATCGAGCCCTTCAGTCATATACATTCTCTCCAAAAATCCGCCGGCCACTGATTTCATCAAGGCATGGGGAGATTATAAAATTAGTAGGGTGCCTCTGTCGTCTGAAAATCGTACCATCACCCGTGCCGAGGGGATAGTATGAATCAACTCGGATTGTCCAGGCGAATCCGCAATTGCTCTGCCACCAAGTCCTGTTACAAATTAAATTTCAACTAGTTACGCATTTCCGCCGCCTAAATGATGCTCCCAGCAGCGTGGCCGCAATCTGCCCCCATAGATAAACTTTGGCTCCCTAGGCTTGCGGCAAAAATAATTGCCCATGAAAAAATTTGTTCTCACTAGGCCAATAGTCGTTAGAATACCTATGCTCAAGAAATCATGTGGAAAAAAATTTGCCTGCAACTTTTTTAGGTTGGTGCAATAGCTTTTACACAGTCCGTACCGGACACAGTCCACAACGGACATAGTCCGCACCGGGGCATGTAAATCTAGCGCCTGCCTTTTAATTTTTTGTGAAAGGAAAATCCATGCCAGATAAATATGATGCGATTATCATCGGCTCCGGACAATCGGGCCCCTCGCTTGCCGCCCGATTAGCGAATGAGGGCATGCAGGTGGCGATCGCAGAGCGCGGTTTGTTCGGCGGAACATGCGTGAACACAGGCTGCATCCCTACGAAAACACTTGTGGCCAGCGCCCGCGCAGCCTTCGACGCGAGACGGGCGGCAGATTACGGCGTCATGATTAACGGTGAGATCACCGTGAACATGAAAAAAGTAAAGGCCCGGATGGACACCATACGGGGCGCCTCGAACAAGGGCGTTGAGGGCTGGCTCAAGTCCATGGAAAATTGCACCGTCCATGAGGGGCACGCCCGCTTCGAGGGGCCGGGCCAGGTCAGCGTGGGAGATACGCTTATCGAGGCAGAAAAAATATTCATCAATGTGGGCGGTCGCGCCTCTGTGCCCGACATTCCCGGCATCGATTCAGTCGATTACATGACAAATACCTCCATCATGGAGGTGGATTTTATACCCGAGCACCTCCTCATCCTGGGCGGCAGCTACATCGGCCTCGAATTTGGACAAATGTACCGCCGCTTCGGGAGCGAGGTGACGGTCATCCAGCGCGGGAGCCGCCTCATCGCCCGAGAGGATGAGGATGTCTCTAGCGCCGTTCGGGAAATTCTCGAGGCCGAGGGCATAAATATTCTCGCCGACACCTGCGATCTTGAAATCGAAAAACGAGGAGAACAGATTGCCGTCAAGATGTATTGTGAAGGGGTTAATAGAGAAGCCGTGGGCTCCCACCTACTCGTCGCAACGGGCCGGATGCCGAACACGGACGATCTCGGCCTCGATAAGGCAGGGATCAAGATAGACAAACGCGGGTTTGTCGAGGTGGACGATGAACTCCAAACCTCCGCGCCAGGCGTTTGGGCTCTTGGGGACTGCAACGGCAAGGGGGCTTTCACCCACACCTCATACAACGATTTTGAAATCGTCGCGGGCAATCTTCTCGACGGCGACTCGCGCCGCGTGAGCGAGCGCATTCTCACCTATGGCCTGTTCATCGATCCCCCCCTGGGCCGGGTCGGGATGACCGAAACGCAGGCCCGCGCCTCGGAGCGCAAGGTGCTGGCCGCCAAAAAACCGATGTCTCATATCAGCCGCGCGAAAGAAAAAGGCGAAACACTGGGGTTCATGAAATTTTTGGTGGATGCGGATTCAAAAGAATTTCTCGGGGCGGCGGTCCTTGGCGTCGGGGGCGATGAGTTGATCCACGCCGTGACGGACATTATGTACGCCAAAGCGCCCTATACCGTAATCCAGCGGGCGGTGCACATACATCCCACTGTGTCGGAACTCGTGCCCACGACGCTCGGCGAGCTTGCCCCGCTTGAGTAGGCAGCGTTGATGAAAATTCAAACAAAAACCCCCGCGCCCAATTGAGTGAGCGCGGGGGAAAATTTCAGCCGTCTAGCCTTTAGGGAATGGCTTATGTTTTCAACCTGCCATGAGCCTTACGGCCTTTAGGGCTAAGACGTTTAATAAAAGCACCATTGTAATGTAACGCAAGCACCTTTTTTCACTACAGTTCCCGGTGCAGGAATTACACCATGCAATAATTGATTGACAGTTGCCTGATTCTGCCCGCAAACATTTGGCTCATTTAAAATCCTCAAGCCAAGAGATTCGATTAAATTTTTGTACTCTTTGCGCCTTGTTACAGCCTTTTTAAAGGGGGGGATAATGAGCTGAATGTTCTTGTAAACCCATAAATTGACCTTGGTGGTTGGCGGCAACCAAGTACCCGTGGGATAGCCCTGTGCCCACACTTTGGTGTCGAGGTCCGGCTGGCTATATACTTCTTTCTTGGCAATGTATCCTGCTTGCAGTCCCGCATTAAAAAACATTTTAGAAGCTTCAGCTTGTGTCATTCCCACAGTAGCGGGGGCCTGGTAGCCCCGCACATCTCCGGTGCCGCGCAAGATAGCGCCGAGTTTCGCCGCGTTTTGGACGACCCAGGGTTTCCCATTGGAATCGGCGGAAATGCTAATCCCGCCGCCATTCCATAACAGCCATTTCGGTGCGTCCCACTTGTAAATCTGATTGCCGCCAGCGCCATAGCCAATGATCCAGGTGGAGCCGTTCGCGCCAATGCCAACGTCTTTGGCGCCGCCGGCTGACGTGCCCACCCAGCTGCTTCCGGTCCAGCGCCATACGGAGCCGTCATTCTTAACCAACCAGGCGTTGCCCCACGGGTCAACATCTATGCGGACTCCGTAGGCGTTCATGTCCTGCCAGCTGCCCTGGGCACCTCTTCTGTAGACTTTCTGGCCGCCGGGGCCGTCGCCCCACCCGATGATCCAGGCGACGCCGTTGGCCCCGATCCCAACGTCTTTAACGAAGCCGAGTGACGACATATACCAATTGCTACCATTATAGCGCAAGATTCTGCCGTTGTTATTTACGACCCAGGCGATGCCCTTTTCGTCGACATCGAGGCGGACCCCGTGGGCGTTCATGAACTGCCAGCCCGAGCCCGTCCACCTGTAAACGCGATTGCCGCCATCGCCCGTGCCAGAGCCAATGAGCCAGATTTTGCCGCCCCCGATGCCGATGTCGAGGGCGCCCCCGCCCGTGACTTTCGTCCACCAGGCCTCGGCGTTTGGCGCGGCGGCGGATAGAAGAAACATCAATGCGAGCGTGAGTGCGGTGAGGATTGAGGAAATTCGTTTTGCGGTCATGGCCGATCTCATATTCGAGAGTTTAAAATTCGTTTCAATTCGCATATTCACAAGTTCAATTCTTTTCAGGACATTAAACTTTTAAACAATAAATATTCGTAATAAACTGGATAATTCATATAATTTACCATAATTCCGGACCGATCAATCGGCGAATATCCGCCTATGGGGGGGGGTTATAAGCGGATTTTCACCGATGGCCGGGGTCTAAATAAAATCCCTCCGGTCAATTCCGTGTTTTTGCATTTTTTCGTTGAGCGTTCGCCGGGGAATGTTGAGGTCATAGATAACAATTTTAACGTTTCCCTTGCTTTCAGTGAGGGCCGCTTCAATCACAAATTTCTCGAAATCTTTCATTCGCTCGTCGAGGGTAAGTGAATTCTCCACGTTGAACCGCGGAAATCGAAAAACATACTGCGCTCTAGCTTCATCTGATTTTGGCTTGCCTATATTTTCAGTCACAACACTATTCCCAAGAAGACGATTAGTTTATTTTCCGACTGCATTAACCCCAAACAATGCAAAAGAAGTACCAAACTCACAGAATTAAAAAATTACATTTTCGCGCCCGGTTTTAAAGGGTTTCCGGCGAAATTGTTGGAGGCACCTAAAATTACCATCGGCGGATTTCTGCCGAAACGGGGTTTTTATAAGCGAAATTTCGCCGATGGCTGGGGTCTGAAATATCGCACGTGGCAGCGTGCGAATGATTTTAATTTATTTTGGAGCCGGGGAATTTCAATGATGAAGGGTGGCGTGGTGGAAAGAATAGATCAGGCGCGGATATGCTGTTGAAGAGTTGAGGCGATCAAGAGAGCGCGGCGGCGGGGCAGCCCTGGCCGGAGAAGGGTAAAAGGCGGCCCTCCTCCGGCGCGGGATACACCCGTTTTACTCGCCGATGATTTTCGCCTTCAAATTATCGGACACTTTCGAGCCCCAATGCTTGTCGAATACATGGTGCCGCTCAATCTTTATCCAATGAAGAATAAACGCAACCGTTAAAACCAACAACCACAAAAACATAATCCCTAGCGCTACGCCATTCGTCGAAGCCATGGTTACTCTCCTTTTGAGAAACACCGGACAAAATACCTACTTCATCTACGAGATATACGCTCGCCTCTACAAATAATCCGTTATTTTTTCTCTAATTCCTTTGGCGCCTTCTTTATTTTCGGTGGTATTTTTTTAAATTTCGGGGTGAATTTCATTATCTTCTGCCCCGGAGAGAATTTCTTAACTTTCACGGGTGCTTTTTTCATTTTCAGGGGTGATTTTTTGAGCTTCGGGGTGAATTTCTTAACGCTTCGCGGGGCCTTTTTTCTTTTCGGGGCATCCGGCTGCCAATACACTGCCGTCACCAATCCACCCTCGGCACGAACGATAACTTTTTTTCGAAGCCTGCCTTTATCGTCGCGGTAGCCAAAGGGCATGATCACTACCGAGAGCGGGCCCGTATCATTGAGAGTAAAACCATCATTCCATAAAAGACTTTCCTGGAAATACATATACCCATTGGGTAGCCGGTACAGACTGCCTCCGAGCGACAGCCGAACTTCGGCACTGGTCCACCCTACTCGAATTTTTTTCAAGTAAGGCAGAATTTTTTCGTAGGCCCGCTTTGACTGTAGTTTTCCGCGGTAGTGGGAGGAGACGAGTTTCAACTCTTGATTGAGCGTGTTGCCATTTGAAAACACTTTGAAAGGGGGCGGCGCGGGATCGTCTTCACTTGTCCAGGGCGAGCGGGCGACACGACGCACCACTCCGTTCTCGAGAATCACCGCGAAGCGCTCGGCAAGCCGATGCCCTTTGTAGTATCCAAACGAGAACTCCTCGACCTCAAGATCCCCGTATTTATTTCTTCGCGAGAGCTCTGTAAACCAGCCCTCCCCGGAGGTTACTCGGTCGGACCATTCAGCCCCCATAACCGGGTTGAGCTTCATCTTCTGGACGAAATTCTTTCGCGGCATCCCGACCTTGACGAATCTTGACATCCGTTTTTCGGCCACCAGATACGCATCTCTCGAAAGGCCAAGCGGAATCCAGGGCATTTCGCCAATGGTGATGTCACCACCAAGTTTATTGGAGCCAGTGAACTGGCCGATATCCTCTCCCATCGAACATCCGGAAAGAATCATCGCCATGATAAGAATTGAACCCATATATTTTTTCATAAACAAATTTCGACTCATCCTTTAAATTACATAGGGTATGTAGCGCTTGCCGATACGCTGGCAAAAATCTTGGTATAGCGAATCATGGGAAAGCAAACGCTCTTCAGCCAAAGCACGCATATGCAGGCTGAGGAAAATCCCTAACGTGAAAACAACATTACGGGCCGTGAAGTTTGCCAAAACAAAGGAGATGAAGAACAACATTTCCGCCCCGTATAGCGGATGACGAACCCATTGATACATCCCCTTCACCTTCACCCCTCTATCTGCGGGTATCAGGCCGAACGAGCGACCCAGGCTTAGATAGGCGGCGAATATGAGCACCAAAGAGATGGTAAGGAGCACCGACTCCCAGAGACCGGAGATCAACGATGCCCCGGCGGCCGGGCGAAGTGAAAAACTCATCAAGATGCACACCGTCGTCACCAGGCGATCGCGCGTCGATTCGGTGACCCGCGTTTCCTTGCGGCGCGTTAAGAATAAGACGGCAACCAGGGTATTGACGGCAAATAGCATGTAGCCCGACGGGCCTGCCTCGCCCGAGACGAGTTTGGGCAGCATGAATAGCGCAAGAAAGAGCCAAAAGGCGCCCAAAACGAGGTTGGCCAAAAGGCTTTTCCCCGCCGGTTGCTCCTCCATGGGGGGGACCTCGACAATCTGCCCAACGCGGAGGTCGTGCTTTTTAAGCGCGCCAGCGGTGAGTTCGAGAACCCCGTATGCACCCAAAACTCTTCTTGTCGCGCGCCAGGGCTTGAGGTTGTGATAGAGGGCCAGCGCCCTTGAGTCCTTGTCAAGGTAAACAATATCAATGGGATAGGACATTCCGAACGTATGAACGGAGGCACACGGGACAATCAGCAAACCCTCATCCTCCCCAAGGGAGCTTCCCAAAAGACCCCTAAGGCGGCTCGTGAAGGTATCTGCCACGCGCACCCTTTCCGCCAGCCGGCGAGGAGCGCCATGTTGCACTGAATCGCGAACATCAATGGAGAGGGCACCACTCATTTCAGCCCCCCCCCGCCCGTCAATATATTAACCGCCGCAGGACCAAGCAAAATAACGAATATCGCCGGAAAAATAAAAAATACGAGCGGGAACAGAAGTTTAACGGTTGTTTTAGCAGCCGCCTCCTCAACTCGCTGGCGTCTTGCCGTGCGGAAACTATCCGAGAATACGCGCAGAGAAACCGCGATCGATGTGCCGAAGCGCTCGGCTTGAATCAGCATGGATACCAAATTATCTACATCCTCGATTCCGATACGCCACGAGAGACGGGTTAAGGCCTGCTCGTGAGATTGTCCGCCCGTGAGCTCGCGGCCCAATTGACCCAACTCCCGGCTAAGCTCAGGTGCACTGAGAGCCAATTCTCTTCCCACCCGCGACATTGCCGCGTCCAGGCCAAGACCGGCCTCGACGCATACCACGAGCAAGTCGACCATATTCGGCAGGGCGGACGAAACTTTTTCTCTGCGCGAGCTAATCTGAAGCGAAAGCCACAAGTTGGGCAAAAGCATCCCACTCAAGAAACCCACACCAGCGGCAAGAATCATCTTCCCGACCGGCGCTCCGCTCAAAAGCATGAACAACGCGCCAAAGGTAGCTAGCCCAAGACCTACCATCACCCTGGCCCCGTTAAAGGTCGAGAGATGCGTCTGAGGATTAAAACCTGCCATCGCCAAACGGTGCTCGGTTTCATCACTCCCGCCTTCAAAGATACTTTTTGCAGCATTGCCCAATTTATTCGACAAAACACCAAAGAAATTTTCTTTTGGAGGCGTTTTGTCCTGCGCACTATCACCAGTCACGCCACCCCCGCTGGCATTTAGCGAATCGAGACGCATCTTCAGAAGGTTTTCCTGGGGGCTCAGAGCGATAACCGCAACTATCCCAAGCAATGCTACGGCGCCGAAAACCATCAAAGGCAAAAGCATGGGAATCCCTCTAACAAGTTACATCTTGATGTTGACTATTTTTTTCATAACAAGGGCGCCGACGAACTGTAGCCCGCACGCCCCGCCAAGCACATAATTACCTAAATCTGTTTTGAGTAGCGGATCCAGATATTTTGGATTCATAAAAAACAAACCGCCTGCAAGGAAAAACGGTAGGCCGCCGACAACATAGCCGCCCATGCGTGCCTGCCCGGTCAGCGCCTGCACATGGCCGCGCATACGCTTTCGTTCCATGACAACCGAATTAAGTCGATCGAGAATTTCCGTCAGATTTCCGCCCGTTTCGCGCTGTATGAGCATTGCTGTTGCCATAAATCGCAAGTCAACACTTGGCGTTCGGGTCAGCAACTGCTCAAAAGCAGTTGGCATCGGCACGCCCAGGCGCAGAGAGTCGTTCAACTGAGCGAAATCATCGCGACATCCGATGGGCCCCTCCGAGCCGACAATGGCCATAGCAGAGTTAAGAGCATGCCCGGCCCGAAGTGCGTTTACAATAAATTGCAGCGCCGTTGGAAGATCAAATTCCATTTTAGCCATACGCCTCTTGAATTTCATATGAATCAAGAGGTAGGGGATCATCGCGCCAAGAAACAGTCCACCAAGGAGCCCCCACTTCCCACCCACCGGGCCACCAATGACCAGACCCACGAGAGCGAAAATAATCACCCGTGTTACAAACGGGCGCATCTCGGTGGCACCGCCGGCACGAAGAAGTTTGAGACGCGTGAATGCAGAAATTTTCGAAAGTAGCCCCGGGCGCTTATCGGCGGTTTCGCGAAGCATGCTCGATTGCGAATCCTTCGCCCCATCAGATTTTTTTTCAGAAATCACATCGAGGCGATCTTTAAGCGGATGCTTTTGCCGCCTGACAATAATCGAAATGACAACGGCGCCAAGGCCGAATAAGAGTAGGAGAGCGACTACCGCGCGGGCATCCATAGAGATCTAATCTCCCCAGCCCGACTTTTTTTCTTCCTTGGGCTTATCCCCCTCACCTTCCTCTTCCTCGCCGACGAAGGCGGGGAGTTCCTGGCCGTGGGCAAGAAGCTGATCTGCGATCTTGGGCCGGATACCTGTTGTCCTATGCCCCCCCTCAATTTTTCCGCCGGGCGTATCACTGTGCCCCTCGAAAAGGTAGATGTCCTGCATCGTTACGGTCTCGCCCTCCATCCCCGTGATTTCCGTGATATGGGTCGTTCGGCGCGAGCCGTCCATCAATCTTGATACCTGAACAATCAGATGTACCGCCGAGGCGATTTGGGCGCGTATCGCTTTTTCAGGAAGATCCATCCCGGCCATGGCCACCATGACACCCATACGAGAGATGGCATCGCGGGGCGTATTGGCATGGAGTGTGGTCAGCGAGCCATCGTGTCCCGTGTTCATAGCCTGGAGCATGTCGAGCGTTTCACCGCCCCGGCACTCGCCTACGATAATCCGATCCGGCCTCATTCGCAGCGTGTTTTTCAAAAGATCGCGCATCGAAACATCGCCCTTGCCCTCGACGTTCGGGGGGCGTGTCTCCAGGCGAATAATATGCTCTTGCTGAAGCTGCAGTTCTGCCGAGTCCTCGATGGTGATAATGCGCTCATCGGGAGAGACACACCCCGAAAGCACGTTCAACATCGTCGTCTTCCCGGACCCGGTGCCCCCCGAGACGATAATGTTCGCCCTGCCGCTTACAGCGGCCTTGAGGAATTTCACCATGTCCGGTGTAAGCGATCCGAAATTAACCAAATCCTCAGGGGTAAGTGCAGTCTCCGGAAAACGGCGAATCGTCAACGAGGAACCATCAAGCGCAAGGGGGGGGATTATGGCATTGACGCGGCTGCCATCCTGAAGGCGGGCGTCCACCATTGGAGAGCTCTCGTCCACGCGCCGACCCACCCGAGTGACAATCCGATCAATGATACGCCGAAGGTGTACTTCATCTCGAAATTTAATCTCTGGGCTGAGAACAAGCTTTCCCTTTTGCTCGATATAAACATGGTCATAGCCGTTCACCATGATTTCACTGATGCTCTTATTTTTGAGCGCTATTTCCAGCGGACCAAGCCCCAGGAGTTCGTCCATCAACTCGCTGACCATGCGTCCGGCAGAATCGGCGAATTCAGGAGGAAGCGCCTCGTTCACAAATTCCAGGACAGAGGGTCTAAGCCTATCGGCCAGTTCATCCTCCTCAAGACCTTCAACTTCCTCAAAATTTAACCGACCGAGCAACTCACCATGGAGCTCTTCTTTCAAATCCTCCCATTGCTGCCGGAGAGAGGCTGGGACTGAACCACCCTGCGCACGGCTCGCCTCGACGGGCGGCTTTGGTGGCGGAGCATCGCCTTCTTTTGTTGGCTGAGGCTCGGGAGCCGCTTTGCCGCCCAACCGCGACATGAAATCAGTATCGTCAGATAACGATTGCGTATCAGGCATCAACTTTTCCTCCCGAAGAGGAAGCCGCGTTTTTTCTTAGCAGGTGCGGCAAGGGCGAAACCAAGATCAGCTCTTAATTTGTCGGCAAACTCTAGAGTAGCGGAAGTAAACGGCCCCTTAGGAACTTCATCCCCCAGAGGAGGGGTGCCCCGATTGGCGGCATCGGTGAGACGCTGAACATCGGCTGGCAGCGAAACATACACCTTTTGATTAAGAGCCTCGGCAGCCTCATCAGGCTGTAGCTCCCCCTTTTTTTCCACACGATTGAAAACCAAATTCACTTTGTCCGGTGGATACTCGAAGCGGGCAAACAAGCGAAGTGATTCCCTGGCCTTGGCCAGCGAGGGTATCTGTGGTTCGACAATCAATAATATCTTATCGGCTTCATCAAGAGCCGCCACAAGGCGATCTCCTACCCATTTCGGTGTATCGACGATAAGGATATCGAAGCGGTCCTTTAAAATTTGAACGGTCTTGGAAACCAAATCGGCGGAAATATTCAAGCCATCGTGGAGAACCGTTGGCGAGGCAATAACCCGGAGTCCGCTTTCGTGGGGCGTGATCCGGCTATGCACTTCCTCTCTGAGTGCCCCCATATCCTCAGACGCAACGTCTCCAAGATTACCCAAAGTTTGAGAGGGTTGAAGGTTCATAAGCGAGGCGACAAGTCCGCACTGAAGATCGAGATCGAGTAAACCAATCCGCAATCCACCGGCACGATTCAGCGCAAGCGCTAGATTAACGGCAACGGTGCTTACCCCAGTTCCACCTTTTCCCGAATAAAGAACGACCACCTTGCCGCCACCGTCGCCGGAGCTTCCCTGGATGTGGTTCAATCCGTTTTCGATTGACTTAACAAGCGCCTCATTATTGGGTGGACAAGTAAGAATGTCATTAAAACGCGCCTGCATGGCCGCCCTAAGAAAATCAGGATCGGCCGCCAATTCAGACGTTGCCGCTGCGATTATCCACCCTGGTGTGACCGCCAAATCAGCCAAATTTGATTGCGCCTCGGCCATACCTTGAGAGCAATTGATCAGAGCAATCTCTGGGGTTGCACCACCTAATCCTGAGCGCGCCTCCTCGACACCGACCGCATAGATAATATTATCCCGCCCCGTTTCGGCCAGAAGGTCGGGCGCACCCTTAAGGCTCCCGTCTTCATCATCAAGTACAAGGGTCAGGCCTGCAGAATCAGGGCTCATTGGTTCCGTATCCTGCCTTTCGTCACTGGCGTTCTCCCTACCATAAAGCCGGTCTTCGTAAGCGTCAGTTCGGCTACTCGGCGAGGTCGAATAACTTGTGGTGTCACCAGAACTATCAACTCCGTTTTCTTTTCCTGAAAATTTTTACTCTGAAACAAGGGCCCCAGAATCGGGATCTCGCCGAGGAAAGGAAGTGAATCGAGATTCTTCGTAATCTCCTCGTTAATCAGCCCCGAAATAGCAATAGTCTGTCCATCTCTCATCTCAATCTGGGTAGTTGTATTACTCTTCTTTAACCCCGGCACCGTTGTACCCGAGAGAACCACCGCTATCGTATTGTCGAGCGCACTAACGGAAGGGGTAATTTCAAGATCGACATAACCGGTGCTTTTGACCTTGGCCTTAAATTCCAACTCAACACCGAAGGGCTTGAATAAAATCGTTGTGGAACCATCGGCACCGGGCACAGGAATGGGCACTTCGCCACCAGCCAGGAACTTGGCCTTCTTGCCGCTCACCACCCGGAGATGCGGTTCTGCCAGCGTGCGTACATAGCCGTTTTGCTTGAGTGCCCGTAGAAAGAATCCGGCCGAACGGTTTGAGGTGCCGAAGAAAAAGCTAATTACATCGGTGAAGGTGAGATCCGGCCCAGGCGCACCCGAGGTCGGGGGAAGAAAGGGGCCGGAGGGCGAAAACCCGGGGGAGCCCGGGAAAAAACCGACATGGTTTTGGTTGTTTCGTATATTCCTTATGTATCCCCATCCAAGTTGAATGGCACCCGATTTAATAATTTCAGCGAAATGAACTTTAAGAATGACTTGGGCCGGGAGGTCTTCAATTCGAATATTGTCAACTACATTTTTGGGTGCGAAGGCCTCGCCGACTTTTAGCGCAACGTCTTTCGTCTCTTTGCTTCCGGCAATACCCGATATGATCAATCCCTCTCCCGCTGATTCGACACTGAGCTTTTCATCGGGAAGCACTTTCTCGAGGCGATCCCGCACCCTGGCAACCATTGCGGCGGTGCCGCCTATCACGACCTCATATGAGAACATCTTGCCCGTATCGTCCCAGACGATAACCGTCGTAGCACCTGACTCCTTACCATTTAGCACCATGTCCCACGGACTAGCCGCCAGCACTTCAACCACATCCGGTTGGGCAACAGAAATCCGTTTTATTTTATTCACAAATTTAAAAACCTGGCTTTTGCCGCGCGAGAGCTGTATTTTTTGGCTATTGACTGGAAACTCCGAACTTGCGGCGGGCACAGAGGCGGCAAATGCATTAAGTGACATACATGGAATAAGCGCCCACAAGATAACCGCCGATATGTATTTCTTTTGGAACATCAGTTCTGAGCCTTTCATCAAAATTCGACTTTCGTTTTCGAGCCACCCTGCAGAATTTCAACCACATGAGAGGGTTTCTTTTTCTTTTCTTTCTCAGCGGCCGGCTTTGGCTTTGAATCGCCCGGCGAAGTAGCCGTGACCGCCTCTTCCTCAATGTTGAATATGTCGTTGACGGAAATCGCATCGATATCCGTCTTCACCCTGTCGCGAGGATTTCGCATCGAGAGCCAAAACGTTCCCACCGTGGCGGAAAGCGCCAGGCGATCACTCTGCTCGGGTGTCAGAAGAAGCGTCACGACCGTTGCTGTAATACGGCCTTTCTTTCCTCCCGCCTCCTGTTCGGCTCCTGCCGCCAACACCTCGACGTCCTGAAGAATCGTCTTGGTCATCGTAATGGTCTTGGCCTTGTTTCCGAGCGTAATTTCTGTTTTCTCCTTCAACTGGCTTTTTTGCTTTTCAACTTCCTTTTCAAGAGTCGCATGTACATCCACCCGACTACCAGGGAGGAGAAACCCAGCCACACCGGTGTCATCCTTAACTCGTATGGAAAATGCACGACGCCCCGTTGTTATTAATGTCGATAGACCTTCCTTGCTTCCAATTTCGGCCAGTTTGTCTTGCAGCACTGGTTCGCCAACAAGCATGTTTGCGACAACAACCCTGTCGATAGCTAGTTTGATGTCCTTTATAAATTGAGGATTAAGCAGCCTTTCAGGCCATTCCCTCATGAGGACATCACCGGCTTTAAGTTTAACGCCGCGTGTTAGTTTTTTGGCCATCACCACGACTTTTACTGTTTTCTCTTGCTTGGCCTGGGCAGGTGAAGTTCTCGCGGACTGGCGCATCACAATTGCACCCGCAGCTAGACCCAACCCGAGGGCAAGAACAAGTCCAATTAACAAACCGCGTCTTCTCAAGAGATAATCCCCAGCAATTCAATTAGTTCCAGCTTAGCACCAAATTTGATTTTCATCACTCTAATAAAAAAAAGCAATCACGATTCCCACCGCAAGCGGAGGAGCATACGGAAGTGTCGCTTTTCGGTCCTTTTTCACTACCATCCAGCCCGCGGCCCAGATTCCTCCCAGAATGGCTCCAGCTAAAATGCCCCGGGCTATCCCCAGGGGGCCCAAAAGAGTTCCAGCAGCAGCCATCAATTTCATGTCCCCAGCCCCGATATAGCCAAGGAATACAAGCGGAAGAAACAATCCACCCCCGAGAACCAAACCAGCCAGCGCCCATCCTCCACCACTCCAGCCACCATCACTCAAGGCCAAAAATAACCCGAATATTGCGACAGGAACGCTCAAAACATTGGGAACACGACGCTCTCGCATATCCCAGACGCATGCCCCCGCGCAAAGCCCTAAAAGAGCTACGAATCTAGCCGCATTGATAGCTGGAGGGTCGAATATCATCGCTCTATAAGCACCGCCATAACACAGCAAAGGCCCCGTTTCTTCTAGAGAGACGAGGCCCTTGCAGAAAATTTCGGTTCTCGCACGACAGACTACGAAAACCAGCCTTTGCTCAACCCAGCCCAATCAGGCTAAGTGAAACCTTAGCTCCTGAACAACCAGCGATGGCCGATGTTCGTTAGCTAGGCTATACGAAACTAGAGCGAGCCTGTGATGCTGTCGAGGGTATCGGTAACTCCCGTACCAAGCGCTGTCAGGCCAGCCACCAAAACGATAGCCACGAGCGCAATGATAAGTGCGTACTCAACGAGACTCTGACCCTCTTCACGAACCATACGGCTTTTTAAGAGATTCCACATCATTTTCACCTCTCCTCTGAAAAGAAACTGCCTCAACTACCCAGATAACAACCAACTACCTTGAAGACTCCAGCATTGAAGACCTCAACTCTTCTGCAAGCACTAAAGAGCAAATGATATGCCACCAATTAATTTCTCAAGGTGTGCCTTATCATCTTAAATCCGAACCAAATTCAAATCCCTTCAGTTCATTCAAAACAAACACAAATTCATACACTTACTGCTCTCAGTACTTCCTTGCCAATTAATATATCCCTCTGAGGGGAGATCGTCATTAACCCAATTCACCCTTTTAGATAGAGCCACAACACATCACAACAAAATTTGGTGCCATAGTTAAATAAATCGTCAAAAAACAATCATCAAAGAAGCAAATATCACCCTTTAGCACTCAACTACATTTTAATCTCTCCGGAAAAATTAAATGTTATTTTTCCGTTAGCGAAGTTATTTAACCATATTTAAATTAAATCGCAAGGAAAAAAACATAATACCCATTGAAAAAGAACGACCTACGGTGATTCAGGATACTTTTTACGTAAAAATACATTTCATTATTTTTATTAATATAGTTAAGTTATCTACAAATTCTTGATTTTTAAAATATAGTTCTCTATCCTTGACGATGCTTTTTGGCATACGACTACAATATTTAGTATGGCAATAGCCACTCGTTTGATTATATTGATTCGAGAATTTTTCTCTGGATCAAGATTTACGATCTAATTACTGGGTCACTGAAATTTTGAATTTTATCAGTGCCTGCATTGGTTCTTTTTCTCGAGGACAACAGAAATGCCCACCGCATTCGGTTCCAGGTTCGCGGCTCAAAGAGCAGAGTTGCTCAAACGCGTTGCCAACATTGGTATTTTTCAAATACTTAACGACGATGAACGCCATGAACTGCTTGTCCATGGTGTCATGCATAATTTCAACGATGACGAAATTATTTTTGAGGAAGGCTCGCTCGAAGACCGTTCAATTTACTTCATTGTAAGTGGGGAGATCGAAGTTCAACTCGGGGGCTATGATAAAGACGGCTCTAACACTGTGGCTACCCTCGCCGTAGGCGATATCATGGGCGAGATGTCAATGTTCAACAATCAACCTCGATCCGCCACGACAAAATCAAAAGGCCACTCGACACTCCTTCAACTCGATTTTGACAAACTGCTGCACCACCCGTCCTCAAATCCGTCTCCTAATTTGACGATTAAAATACTCACCCACATTGCCGAGAGTCTCAGCGACAAGATTTCAAATATGAACACCGTCCTGATGCATATGGCCTCGGGTTATCCGAGCGACTTAAGAAGCAACGAGCATTTCTCCTCCCATATATAAAAACGCGCTCGCTTTCGTCCTGCGCCCCCCATCTCCATCCGCAGTTTTTCATCTTTCAGTAAACGAATGAGCGCCTCGGCAAGCGCATCGACATCTCCGGGCGGAACGAGGATTCCAGCCTCCCCATCCGGAACCACTTCGGGAACAGCGGCAGCGCGTGCAGCTACGATGGGGAGCCCGGCAGCCATCGCCTCAAGGAAAACCAGGCCGAACCCCTCCTGAAGACTAGGCAGCGCAAAAACATCGGCCTCAAAAAACTCCTTCCTCACTTCGTCATCAGTAGTCAATTCACCTGTAAATTCAACTGATTTTTCAAGTCCTAACGACGCCACCTGCTTGCGCAACATAGGCAACATTGGACCGCCACCGACAATTCGCAAACGTGTATCAGGCACCTTTCGAAGAACACCGGGCATCGCAGATATAAGCGAAGTCGTATTTTTTCGAGGGTATTGGCGTGCAACAGAAAGTATTGTCGGAGGGTTATTTTGGCGCCGAGTCGAGTAGGTGTCTACCACATTCCAAACTTCAAGATCTATTCCCAGCGGAACAACCACGACACAATCTGCCTTCAGTCCGTAAGAATCTATCGCAACCCGCCGGCTGTGCTCGCTGGGAACGATCACCCTAAAGGCCCGGCGGGCGTTTTGTCTCTCAAGCCGCGACAACGCAGCGAGATAGAGACGCGGCCATCCCCTTTCAAATTGCATTTCCTCTGCTGAAACACCAAAGAGGCACACTGATCGGCTAACCGAGGTAGAAAGAAGAAACCCGTCGATATCGAATCCCACGAGCAAATCAAAACGGCTCGCCAAGGAGCGCGTCGTAAGCCCGATGTTATAGAGAAGCCGCCTAAAAAAACCCGGGGTAGAAACATTTGGAGAAAGAATTTCCACCTGATGACCTAAATTCTCAAGCCCGCGGCGCAGGCCCGAAATGGCCGCCGCCGTACCGCTACCCTGGGCAGAATCGGCGTACCAGGAATTCAGGAAGGCAATTCGCAATTTTAAAGAACCGCATCCGACTTTGCGGCGAAGACAAAGTCGCTCTCGGTTAAACCATCGATCTTGTGCGTCCAGATCGTCACTTTAACTTTCCCCCAGGCCAGATAGATGTCCGGATGGTGACCTTGCGCCTCGGCAAGCTCCCCTACCCTGTTGGTGAAATCGAGTGCGGCACGAAAATCCGGGAACCTATAGTCTTTTTCAAGATGATGCGAATCGATGATCTCCCACTCACCCCCTAGCTGACCCTTCAGACTATCCAGTTCATCCCCCCCGAGGGGCGGGACACCACCCTTGCAAGGCACACATTCCTTAGATGCCAACTCTCTCATATAAAAAACCCTCCCGACACAACTGGTTTGACGGCTATCCAGATCATTACGATTTTTATATTTCGGCGCAAACGGTCCAGAAATTTTCGCCCTTTCACATACCGTTGCCAGCAAAATTCCGTGTTGGCATACTCGGGAGTATCACATACTAAAGGGCGTTTTTTTGATGGAAAGTATTGCTCAACGGAAGGCGTCAACCCAGGAGACGAGAAATGACTTCACAACCCGCCAAACTCAGAGAGATGCTCACCGCACCCGGCCTTATATCCTCACCCGGCGTTTGGGATGGCATTTCGGCCCAGGTCGCCGCCGAGGCGGGTTTCGAGCTTCTCTACATGACGGGCTCTGGTGTCTCGCTGGGAACCCACGGGCTGCCCGATGTAGGGCTCTTGACCCTCACCGAAATGGCCGAGGCCTGCGGGCGCATCACGTCGGTCGTCTCGCTTCCCGTTATCGCCGACGCCGACACGGGATACGGAAACGCCGTCAACGCTCAGCGTACCCTTCGTGAGTTCGAGAGTGCGGGTGCCTCGGGCATCCAGTTCGAAGACCAGATATCACCCAAAAAATGCAGCCACCTCTCCGGCCGGGAAGTAATCGACGCCGAGGAGATGTGTTTGAAAATTGCCGCCGCCGCGCAAGCGCGAAAAGACCCCGACTTCGTCATCATCGCTCGCACCGACGCCAGAGAGAGCCACGGCATTGACGAGGCCATCCGGCGCTGCCAGGCCTACAGCAAAGCAGGGGCCGATATCCTTTTTATCACCGGGCCCGAGGGCGAGGCGGAACTCGCCCGCATCCCCCTTGAAGTAGATGCGCCCTGCCTTCTTGTCGTCGCCTGGGGGGCAGAGAAAATGGCGCCCTCGAAACTAGAGAAGATGGGTTTTAAGATAGCCGTCTATCCTGGCGAGCTACAGCGAATTTCCGCTTTTGCCATGCGCGAGGCCGCAAAGATTTTAAAAGAGAAGGGATCGCTCGAATCAATGGCCGGGCGAATGCTTACCTACCCCCAACGTTTCGATTTGGCCGGATACGACGCCATCAGAAAAACAGAATCAAAATTCCTTCCCGCCGAATAGCGGACACATCTGCCACAGAAAACTAAAGACCTCTTAACACTACTCTCGCAGGCGCGCCGTCCCTGTCCTCAAATAGGGCGGGCAGCGCAATAAGCTCATAGTCGCCAGGAGCGGCCCCCGAAAGATTGAGGCCCTCAAGCAACACAACGCCTGCGGGGAGCAATAGATTGTGCACCGGCGCATCAGCGATGGCAGCCGCATGCCCATCGACAGAGAGGCAATCGACACCCAAAAGTTTCATTCCCGCATCGAGAAGCAGACGCGCCGCCTCCTCGGTCATGTGACAAAAAGCGCGATCAAAGGGTTTTTTCCACCACTTTGAGGCCGAGTTGCGCGTTTTGATCAAGAACCTTGTCGCACCTTCAATGTTTTTTCCTTGCAACTCCTCGGCCTCAACACGCTCAGGGTTTTCAATTTCTATAACCCGCGCCGGGCCAATAAGGGTATCAAGCGAGATCGTTTCCATCCCACCCGCACCGCGAATAAAATGCTTGGGCGCATCCATGTGGGTGCCGGTGTGAAGGCCGATAGTCGCCGCGCTAACGTTGTTGTGATCTCCCGCCTCAAAAGAGCTTGTGTACCGTATGCTCGGCGAAGGATCGCCCGGCCAGACCGGCATCTGCTCCCTGATAGGAATCGTCAGATCGATAAGCGACACGAAAAAACTCCTTATTATAGAACCGATAAAATCAACTCGCCCCAGCGGCGGGCGGGCGGTATTTGGGATTCGACGGATCGTCGCCATTCAGGGTCGCCCGAAAGCCCATCCCAAGGAAGGAGCTTTCGTTGAGTGTCCAAAGATGAAGGGTGTAATCCCGAATCTCCCGGGCGTGGTAGGGGTCAGACTCGGCATGGGCCCTCGCCTGCCTTTCGTCCTCGCAGATGACGATATACATGCCCCCCCGTGGGGGCGGGCCCTCGGCGGGATCAATCAGCCCGCCGGCGGCAAAAAGGCGACCGCTGGCCTCTGTCTCAAACTGCCAGCGGAGGTGCTCCTGCCGGGCGGCCTTGTACTCGGCGTCCGGTATGTTTTCCTTTCTTCTCGACTGAACAACGAAAAGGGGCATACGGTCCTTCCTCTTTAAAGGGGTGCGGCGCTCCCTTTGTGAAAACGAAAAATAAAATTCACCGGCTCGGTGGACGCTGCGCCGCCGCCGGAATCTTGAGAATCTAACGCTAAACGCATCGGCGCTACGTTTCGTCCTCGGGCTTCCAGTCAGGGTTTTCCCGCCACGCGCGGCGGTGGATGCTCTCATCCCCACCCAGGCGCAGGCGGAAGAGAAGGGTTTCCTCCGGCCCGTTTTCGAATTCGTGATACTCCCCGTGCGGGTGGATAACGAAGGTGCCGGGCAAGACCGCCTCTTTGCCCTCATCTGTCTTCATGGTGCCGCCGCCCTGATAGCAAAAATTAATCTCCGTGGATTCTTCGTGCTTGTGCATGGGGCCGATCTGCCCGGGCGCAAAGCAATCCACCGCGACGACGCCCTCTGGGAATTTCCCCAGCCGCACCGGCGTGTGTAGCTTGGGACGAAATGATTTTTCTTTGTTCAGGTCGATTATGTTCATTTTGCCTCCCCTCCGATTAAAGCCCTTAAATCCAGGATACTTTCCTTTGAATAAATGTTTTAAAAATGGAATCAGTCCAGGGTAGCGCGTATCGACCCCTCTGGGCGAGGAGGGAGGCTTCAAAATGCTGTTCAGGAAAGGGATTCGGTGGGAAATTGAGGAAAATCCGCTTGAAGAGAGGTTAGGACAAAACCGCTTGAGCTAAAGCTGGGGAAATTTACTTGACGGGAAGCTTGAAAGACTATATATTTGCTTAAGTCAATTATTGATCCAAGATACATTCCCGCCTGGATCGAGATATTCGCCCTCTTAAGGCAGGAGACTAAAGGCCATGACCACTAAGGAAAAACCTGCCCGCGAGGGCACTAATAGGGCCACACCAACTCACGCAGGTGACGTCGAGGGGGCGCTTGGACAGCGCTTCCACCAGGCGCTTCACACCCTATGGTCAGTCATGCACCCCATCGACCGGGAGACTGTGTGTTGCCACGACATTACTCTGACGCAGTGGAGTCTTTTGCGCACCCTATGCGAGGAAAGCTCCGAGACGCTAACGATGGGATATCTCGCTGGAAAGCTGGGCCTCACACCTAGCGGACTGACGCGCTGTTCGGACCCACTGGTAGAGCGAGAGATTATCGAACGGGGTCAAAAACCGGGTGACCGGCGCGTGTGCTGTCTTGAGCCCACGATGAAGGGTTTTGCGCTCTGGGATGAGATTAGGTGCGAGTGTGCAGAGCGAGAGGGCAAGCTCATCGAGCATCTGCCGCAAGAGGAAAGCGAAAATTTCGTTGTCGCGCTTGAGCAACTTGCACGGGCAGCCTCGACCGAGTCGAAGATAGAGAGCTAGCAACATGGCTACAGAATCAAAAAGCCCGGACAAACTTCAAATACTTAGCGCACCACCTGCTTGTTGCGATTCGGCATCGGTCTTGCCAGTGAGTTGTTGTGACTCAGGCGCCTCCCAAGGAGCAGCCCATTCGTCGAACACCAGCAGCACCTATGTGAGAAACCGCTGGCGACTCATCGCCAGTACAATGGCCATTGCAACAGCAGCACTTGCCTCTCTCACCCTTCCCGCCCCGATGCAAAGCAAACTAGGGGTTGAACTTTGGAAAAATATTATTTTCGTCGCCGAGCAGATGTGGGAGATCCTGCCATACATTCTGTTCAGCGTGTCAGCCTCAGCATGGGCAACAGTCTCAGGTTTTGCTGAAAAAATACGGGGAGTGTTCTCTCGCCAAGAAAAAGTAGCCGTCGCGGGAGCTGCGCTAGCCGGTGCAACGGTTCCGTTCTGCTCATGCGGCGTTCTTCCGCTGATAGCGGCGATGCTGACAGGAGGCGTTCCCCTCGCACCTATCATGGCCTTTTGGATCAGTTCACCCTTGATGAGCCCCGAAATGTTCCTTCTTACCTCAGGCACTTTGGGGCTCGATTACGCGGCGGGGCGACTAGTAGCGGCAGTGGTACTGGGCGGGGGCGCGGGCTATTTAGTCTCGGCGCTCATTCGCCGGGGCTACCTTCAAAATCAACTTCGTGGCTTGGGACAGGTCGATTCTTGCTGTGAGACGGGGGGGGCGTCTGATCTATTTGGCCTCTCAAACCAGACGTCACGCTGGCGGCGCTTTTTCTTCGAGGCGGGGAGCGTCTCACTCTTCTTGGGAAAATGG
>JABJAL010000014.1 GCA_018669005.1 Nitrospinaceae bacterium | reverse complement strand
TTTTTTCGTTAGCTATTCAATGAGCTTTTAAATTTGGCCATTTTAATGGCAACAAAGGAGATGTGATGCCTGATAAGAAGTATCGAATAATACTCGTCGCTGCTTTTCAGATGCCGACCGATAGCAGGTTCGCGCCACCGCCAGATCCGAGCCTGCCTAAAGAAAAACTGTTGGCGAACTATGACAACGTGAAGCACCACCTCGAAGATGTGGAGTGGGACCTTCACCCCGGCGCCATAGCTACCTACGGCGACTGGCAGGTGGAGAATCGCGAGGAGTTTTGTTTCGCCGCTGCCGCCCGCGTCAAAGTTGTTCGCGAAATATGTGAGAGCGGTAAATATGATGCCATCGTATTGCTGGGTGGCGGTGAACCGGGATTTCTTGAGTCCAGAGAAATTACGAGAAAATTCGACATGGTGGTGACCTCTTGCGCTTTTTCTCAAATGCACACCGCCACCATGTTAGGCAACCGGTTTAGCGTCATCGATTTTGCCGAATCTCATAATATGTACTACTACAACCTGGTGAACCAGCATCGCTTTGATCGCCGTTGTGCCTCTATCCGCAATATTCCTTACTACCATCCCCGGCCTGGCTGCTCGGGAGAGGTCTATCTTGGTGAGGAGAAGAAAAAGGCTTTAAACGGAGAGCATTCCGATGCCGTTGAGCTAGCTGTGAAAGAGGCCGTCGAGGCCATAGAGGAAGACGGTGCCGAGGTGATTACTTTTGGATGCTCGGGTTCCTTTTGGCTTCAACCGTTTGTCCAGAAAGGTTTGACCGATTTGGGGTGGGAGATTCCTGTGCTTGAAGGTTATTCTTGTGCGATCAGTTTAGCGAAGATGTTTCTCAAACTGGGAGTGAACTCGAGCGGCCTGACCTTCCCGGGTGATCGTCCCAAAAAATGGCGTAGAAAGAAGACTTTTTAACCATTGCTCCGAACTAGTAGTTGCAACTTGCTCACACATAAATTTTTTCCAAAAAATATTCAAAAGAAAAGTGTTGATGAGTAGCGTGCTAGGCACGGGAAAGGAACATGGTCATGGGATTCATTAAATGGGGTGATATCGTTCGCACCGAAGGTACTGTCGGCAAAAGAAAAGGAAAAATGCGCCGTGTGTTTTGCACGGATGCGATGACAATTGTGCGAAGCGAGGTGGAGGCGGGTAGTAAGTTGATCGAGAATCCGCACCGGCATCCCGAAGAGCAGGTTATGTTCATGCTGGAGGGGAAGCTTCGTCTTCGGATAGGTGATGAAGAGGGTTGGGTCGAGCCGGGGGAAATGGCTTTTTTCCCGCCGAACGTCTACCACGGCGGCGTTGAAATCGGCCCCGAGGGTGCGGTCTATTTGCAGATTTTTTCCCCAGGGAAAGTGGATTACCTCCCTGGCTTTTTTGGTGCCACAAAGACAGAGTTCAAAAATTCTTAATTAGGGTGGGTCTTAAGAATTTTGTTGTGTCGTTTTTTCATCCATCGATTTGATTGTAGTTTAAACTGGGAGGAGTAATCATGGGAAGTGAATCAACAGAATATAGGTCCAACATGAAACTCAACGACCTCGTCGAAGGGGCGATTGACGTCCACATCCATTCCGGGCCGGACAGCGTGGCGCGCTGGGGTGACACCATAGACATTGCCCGCCTGGCTGTTGAAATGGGTATGCGCGGCGTTGTGTTCAAGGACCATTTTCGCCCCACTACGCACAAGGCCATCTTGACTGCTAAGGCGGTTCCTGGTCTCGAGATTTTCAGCCTTCATGCTTGCAATCATCCCAACGGCGGCTTGAGCTATCGCTGCGTGATGATGTCGATAGGCGAGGGCGTCAAAGTTGTCCAGATGCCTACGTTGGACTCGGCACACCAGTTCAGCAAACCCAAGCAGGGGCATCTTTTCACGCATTTTCAATTCGGGTGCGAGGTCGAGCCCATCAGCCTTTATAATCCGGGCACCAGTGAATTTACCGACGATCTCCAAAAAATTCTTGAAGCGGTGAAGAAGTACGATCTGGTGCTCTCGAACGGCCATATTTCCCCCGAGGAAACTATTGAGTTGTTTGAGACAGCGATTGCCATGGGCATCAAGCCCGAGCGTTGCATGGTGGAGCACCCGAATGGAAATCGTGCTTTTACGATGGATCACATGAAAGCCATCGGAGCATTGGGCGCCTTTCAAAACATCTCATACAATGCCTGCAACCCCCTCTTCGCTGGTCAGCATCCAAAAGATGGGGCCGAAATTGTTAAGCAGGTTGGCGCCGAGCACTGCACCATCATCACCGACGGCGGCCAGCACACCAGCCCTGGCCCTGCCGAGGGGATGCGCGTTTTCTGCAACATGCTCATGCACCTGGGCGTTACAAGAGAAGAGATCGATTTGATGATCAAGAAAAATCCGGCCACAATTCTAGGTTTGGATAGTTAAAAAGTTTAATCGTCAGGACTACGAAACGGGGGAGCAGGCAGCGATTATGTCTGCTCCCTCATTTCCGTTTTGGTATTATCGAGATTGTGTGGTTTTTTAATTTTACATCGGCAGTTCTTCTCTCTTGACCTATCCCTGGGTGACGGCTGTGAAAATTCTCCGTTTTGATGATGACAATATTGGCATTTTAAAGAATGGCGACAAGGTTGTGGATGTGAGCGAGGTGGTAAGCCACCGTGACTTGAAGGGTGCGCAAAGAGCGATCGAAGAGGTGATATCGAACTTCGATGATTGTCGAGATGATATCGAGCGAATTGTCGGTCGAGAAGAAGGCGTTCCCTTGGACTCCGTACAGCTCCTATCTCCAATTCCCAGGCCCAGCAAATGCCTGGGAGCATTTTTGAATTACGTAGATATGCCGGGAAGGTCGCTGGATAACCTTCCCCTGGAGTTCTTCTACATGGATCCGGCGCTTCTCGGTCCAGGCGGCACCATTGAGTTGGTGGAAATTCCCGAGATCATTGAATTTCAGCCCGAAGCGGAGCTGGCGTTTGTAATCGGGAAAGTAGCGAAAAACGTCTCGGTGAATGAGGCCATGGACTATGTTTTTGGGTATGTGCCTTTCTTCGATATATCGGTTCGGGGAATTACACGCTATACCCGCTTTCTCACGAAGGGGCAGGCTTCCCACGGCCCTTGTGGTCCTTGGGTTACAACCAAGGACGAGGTACCCGATCCGTACAAACTCAATGTAAAGAGTTGGGTGAACGGTGAACTCGCTCAAAACTATAATACCGAATACATGGCCCATAAAATTTCAGCACAGGTGGCATGGGCCAGCCGCTTCGTCCAGCTTGAGCCTGGCGATGTTATCGCCACGGGGACTTATCATGTAGGACGCAAGCCTATCAAGGATGGCGATCACCTGGAGATCGAAATTGAAGGGATGGGGAAGACAGGTTTTCATGCCAAAGGATTTTCTCCCACGCGAAAGGCGTCGCCTTTGTCAGCGCCTTCGGGTCCAAAACCCTCTCCCGGTCCTGCCGATTTGGATACAATCACCCGGATTTAACTGTAAGGCGGGGTAGCCAACTCGGTTGAGCCTAACCTGAGAGCCAAGAAAGGAATAAAGCCAATGAAACTAGTTCGATTTTTTTGGAGGCAGGAGATCCATTGGGGCACCCTGGAGCATGATCAGATTTTCTCGATTTCGGGAAGCGTGTATGGCGCGTTTGAAAAAGGTGAGGCCCTTTGCCGCCTAGATGACGTAAAATTACTTGCACCGGCCGAGCCCGCTATTATGGTCTGCGTGGGAATCAATTATCAAAAAGCGACCAATGCAGAGGGCTCAACGGTTGAGGATAGGAGAGAGGCACCACGCTTTTTCTTTAAGCCTGCCAGCACGTTGTCGAATCCGGGCGATGGGGTCCGATATCCCGCAGCGTCTGAAGACCCACATATAGAGGCGGAGCTTTGCACGGTCATCAAACGAAGCGCGAGGAACGTCTCCAAGGAAGATGCGAAAGATTATATTCTTGGCTACACATGTGGGAACGAACTTGGGGCCCTGGATTTTGTTCGTCAGGACAAAAACGTTACGCGGGCGCGAGGATTTGATACTTCAGGTCCTCTGGGCCCCTGGCTCGTTACCGATCTCGATACCTCCGATTTGAGCATAAAGAGCCGGGTCAACGGCGAGGCGAGGCAGGACGCCAGGACAAGCATGATGCTTTTTGATGTTTATGAAATCATCGAGCACATGACGGCGTTCATGACCTTGCAGCCGGGCGATGTTGTCTGGACGGGCACACCATCGGGACGCTCGCCCGTCAAGGAGGGCGATACCATTGAGGTGGAAATCGAAGGCATAGGGACTCTTCGCAATGAGGTCCTGGCGCCAAATTAGGATCTGTGATGGCTCAGATTTTGTAACGAGAGTTGTAGATTCATGAATTTCGTAATTTAGAATACATTGACATTGCCCATTCTCCATGGAGGAAAGAGAAATGGTACTCAAGAACAAGCAGGCCATTATGGAAAAAATGCGTGAAACTCACGGGGAAATTCTCGCAGAACAAGAATTTTTAATTGATAACGACTGGGGATGGCTTCGTCGCCGCCAGGCGCTTTATGAATTTCATGTCACTCGGGATAGTGCGCTTCCAAGAAAGATGAAGGAAATTATCTTCGCCGTGGTTTTTGCCGTGCGCATGCCGGGAACCGAGAACGCACGATACATCAAAAAACACATTCGCGCGGGGCTCAAGGCGGGTGCAACCCCTAGAGAATTCATCGAGGCCTTCGAGTGTACGATTCATCCTACAGGCGAGGGGACCGTGCTCGTCGGCATGAATTGCCTTCGCCAGGTTCTTGAGGAAGACGGAATTTCGGTGGATAGCAATGAGGGGGCACAGCAAGCCGCTGAACAAGAGGAGGTGGAACCTGCTCACACAGACAGGAAAGTTTTAGAGGAAAATCAGCTAAAAGTTCATGGGTATGTTCTTCCCGAGCATAAATACATTATGGATCACAATTGGGATTGGGTTATCCGGTCTCATGATTTTTTTAACTATAACGTTACGCGGGAAGGCGCTCTTCCCATGAAGATGAGGTCAATCGTTGTTGTTTCCGCCCTTTGTGCTCGCATTCCTGGGATAGAGGGTGAGAAGTACATCCGAAACCATATGGGCCAGGCCATGAAGGCAGGCGCGAGCGAGGCAGAAATATTTGATGCACTTCAGACTGCGCAATTTCCATGCGGAGGCCCCACCATGCTGGTCGGTATTAAATCTCTCATGACGGTTGTTAAAGAAAGAAAAGAAAAGGAAGAAAACGCTTAGCGGTGCGCTTTCCAGTACCAAAATAAAATGTGCATGCCCTGTATCTAGTGGTCTAGAGGTGGCTTGATGGAAAGTGGTGAAATACAGGTATTGACGATCACTCGACCGATCTTCCTCCCTCGACGAGGATTGTTTGCCCTGTAACGTAATTTGAGGCCCGCGAGGCAAGGAATACGACGGTGCCGATCAGGTCCTCGGGCAACCCAAATCTTCCGAGCGGCGTTCTTGAGAGCGCCAGTTTTTTTCTCTCCGGGTCGCTTAGCACGGCGGCGGTCATTGGGGTGTCGAGGTTACTTGGGGCCAGAGAGTTTACTCGGATGTTGTATGGGCCCCAGTCGTTGGCTAGCACCTTGGTCAGTCCGATGACTCCGCTTTTACTTGCGGAGTAGGCTGCGGCCTTCTTGCGGCCGACAAATGCATGCATGGATGATGTGTTGATAATTTTTCCAGATTTTTGGGGAATCATGGCTGTGTTGGCTACAGCTTGTGCAACGAGGAAAATCCCAGTCAGATTCACTTGTATAACTTCCTCCCATTCAGGTAACGGAAATTCCTCGGCAGAATAGCGCCGCATGATCCCTGCATTGTTGAATAAAATGTCGATGGTGCCGAAAGAATCTTTCACGGAACGGGCCAAGCGCTCGGCTTCTTGTTTTTGGCTCACATCAACTTTTATTGCCAACGATTTTCGGCCTAATTGTTCAATCTGGTGGGCCACTTTCTCTGCGCCCTCTAAATCAATGTCAGCGACGACGACATTCGCGCCAAAGGCGGCTAAACCTTTTGCGACCTCAGAGCCAATGGCGCCAGCCCCGCCAGTTACCAACGCGACCTCGTCCGTTAAATCAAATAAATTTCTGATAGTCATTGATTCCGTCTCCTGCGGCAATGAAGATCTGTCGCTGTTTTTCTATAAACCTGAACAAATCGAGAATTATTAAACATTTTTTTGTTTCTAATTTGAAAATTTATTCTACATTATACCCTCTTGGATGGGGAGAGCTCATCGTGATGAATAAGTATTTCCAATCAAAGAGGGATTCCTCAAGTGAAGTATGATGAATGGAGTAGAAGTCATCATTCGCCATCCTAGCTTATTTTAAAAAAATTCTAATTGTTATTGAATAGATATAATAGAGCGCTGTATGCCTTGTATTGCGGGTTCACTTCTCCTGAACAATCTAATATGGCACTTTACTAGTATATTCTCTTGAATTTATGGAAATTGGCAGGTTTGCTCTTTTTTCTGGTTCTCTGGTGGAGGGGATATGAGCGGGATAAACGTATATTCTTGAGGGGAAACGTAAGAAATGGATTTAGGATTGAAGGACAAGACAGCACTGGTGACAGGTGGCAGCCACGGGATTGGGCGTGCCTCGGCTATTTCCCTGGCCGCCGAGACAATGGCTTCATTGGCCATGATTACATTGCGAGGGCTCGCTTGAAGGGGGGCGTGGACTCTTATTCAGAAAGTGAATGCTCGGCCCCGGCAGGCAAGGGCACCTCGAAGGCGTTCAGCGTCATCGACACCATGGTGTAGTGGCCGATGAGTCCCGTCAGATCGACCATGCCTTGTTCGCCAAATTGCTTAAGTGCTGCCTGGTAGACCGCATCGCTAATGGCGTGCTTTTCATGCAGGTCGGTGCAGTAGTCATACAAAGCTATCTCATCGGTCTTCATGTTTTCGGGTCGTCGTCGCTTGGCTATGGCCGATATAATTTCCATATCAAGACCTCCCCTAATTGCGTATGGCACGTGTGCGAACCATTCGTACTGGGCGGTCCAGAAGCGGGCTGTGATGAGAACCGCCATCTCGATCAGACGGGGCGGGAGAGGGGTATCTCCTCTTAGATAGGAGCCCACTTTTTCGAGACGTTCCAAAAAATCGGGGCTACGAATCCAGATGTGAAACGGCGCGCTGAATCTTTCCTCTCCACGCTTTCCGGATACTATTTTATCGTAAAGTTGGCGTTGTCTTTTATCGAATTTTCCAACGGACAATTCTGTTAGACGGCTCATTAGGTTCTCTCCCGAAGCATTTAGGGAATCTATCCCTGTCGATGGCGAATGCCTGATTATGCAACGAAGAGGGCGAGGGAGGAAAGTTCAAGAAACATCGTCACCTGCACAACAGCTTTCGAATAAAAAAAGGCGAGGCCAAGGCCCCACTTTTTTTGTAGCTGATTTATTTATGGGTATTAACCGTTTCCCAGCAAGACGGCGAGAAGCCTAGCGGTTTAGTCGGCCGAGGCGTATACATCGCTCGGTGTCTTGTTTTTATATATTTTGACGTCGTAAAGATCTCCCGCCGATTTTTTGGAATCGAATTTCGTTGCAATCTCAGCTAGCCCGTCGAGTACGAATCCCGTGTTGATGAACACTATCGCGGGCGTTACCATTCCGTCCTCGCGGCTATACCTCTTGACCGGCTTCAAGCCCCGTTGTTTTCGGAGGATATTCACTTGTTTCCGGGCGGCATATACCATTTTCACTGCATCGGAGGGTTTTTTCCCTGTAGCAGGAATAAGGACTACGTCGAGAGCGGCTTTACGCAGGGTGGGGGCCTCGGTGTTTTCTGCAATAAATTTTGTGAATTTGGCGATCAAAACCGTAATCCTGTAGACATCAGTTGGCGTTGTTTTGACCTCCCCCCCCCCAATATCCCTTCATTCTATTCAGTATTATTAATGTAACGCTGTATAAATTATAAAATGACAAGATCGTGACACTTCCGAGACAGTATTCTGACAACTTAAATTCATATATCAAATAGAGTTCTCTTGAATTTAGATTACTTGTTTTTTGGTGACTCTGAGGACAATTGTCACTTCAAAACTTCAAAAAAAGGGTTGCCGCGGGCGTTGGAAATGAAGATAAGCATCTACAACAAAGAGAGGGTGGAGAAATGAAAAACACGCTTCCGATAAAAAGAAAGCAAGAAATTGGAGAGCGTCTCCGGGCGATCAGGAAGTCTCTTAGACTTGAGCAAACGGAACTAGCAAAGGATATGGGAGTTTCGCAAGCGATTATTTCTCAATACGAAAAGGGGATGACGGAGATACCACTTTCCGTTCTTGAGTATCTCAAACGGAAACATAGTGTATCGAGCGATTGGGTTATATTTGGAACTGGAGAGATGAAAGCTGCGATAAGAGACAATTTGTTTGGCAGGCAAGATAATTTCCTGAAGCTTATCAAGCAGACTCAAAAAACTTTGCTAAGTGTTGGTGGTGATCTTAAGACGATCGAAAAGAGTTTGAAAGGAAATAAATAATAGCCTAACTCCATGTAATGTGTTTTGGCGTATGTGTCATTTGGAAGCTGAGAGACATAGGATATATCTGGGCATTTTCGGCTCTTCGTATTCTGGAATAATGAGAATCGTCGATGCCTAAGTTGTAATCTGGTAGGATATGTACACAAGCATATGCCTTTAATTTGGAGTTAAATTTCTTGTGGGATAATTTATGGGAATATCAGAAGCTAAGGATTGTTTTGAATAGGTAGTGGCGAGAGCCTACCAAGTTTATGCTGGATACTGTATTAAACAACCTTCCTGAATACCTTCCCCATTTCCATCAGCCACTAGGTGAGAGTTCCCAGCCTCTCACCTATTTTTGTCTTCAAAAATAAAAAATGATTCAACGATTAAGCTTTTAGATTTAAATGAGTCGTCCGCTACTTCTGTATCGAGAAAAGAAGGGAATTGGGACGAATTCGATGGAGGTAGGAAAATGATGAACTACCCCAACTTGGAATTTATCGATGGGGTTTGGTTGGAGGTTCTTGAGGGGCCGGACAATTTCTTTAGTTTGAAAGAGAGTGGCATGTGGGAAAAGAACTAATCTAGAACCAAGGTTTGTCGCTAGATGTGCGCGATGTATTCAGAACAAACAAGATTGAAAATAAGAATGACGCAATGCGCCAGATTGAAGATTTAGATCTAGGCTAAAATATCGATTCCGTACGGGCTTTGGAGTGTGTTCACGGCTGCAAGGACGCCTAAAACCCTCTCGTCCACCATCTGGTGACTTGCTGAGAGCTGAGCTACGTGGGAACGCCCACTCGCCACGGCTCCGACTATCTGTGGAGGTCTCCGGCCTTGTGCAACGGCAAGAATGAGATTTGCATCAGCCACAGCACTTCCCCCTCCTGAGAAAATGACTTGTTTGTGTACCTAATTTATTTTAATACGCTTCACATCCTCATACGGGCTTTACCTATCTCAACTTATCGGAAGTTATCCTAAAAATATGAGCTTAAAGATGAAAATTAATCTAAAAATCATGGAATTGGCCGCTTAGGACGCCTTAGGTGAAAGGCTCCTTTGCCGCCCGCAAATTTCTGGCTCGTACCTATCTAACCTCTATCCCAAGTAAGGAAATGAGCCTGCGCCTGACCGGAGATAGAGTCATTGTAATTGGATGCTTCGTTCGAAAGTCGCTAGCCCGGCAACGCGGGGCAGAAATGATGTCATTATGTAAGTCGCTTTTCGAATGAGGGAAGAGTTCTTGTAAAGTTGGCCCCCCATTAGAATAAAAGTATCATCGAAGTCAATTGATCGATTCACGGCATGGTATTTGTAATGTTTTCAGGGAAATCGAAATGGCAACTAGGAATTGACCTTTATTATTTCTAATTTCCACCGATCTCGCTAAGCTTTGGTGTTCGAAAATATTCCCCTTCAGAATGAATTTCTTCCAATATCAGGAGAGAGAGATGAGGAATTAGGTCGAATAGATTATGCGCGGATATCACAAGGTTCAGATATTTTATTGTAAGACGATATCGATACAAATGGATTTATGGGCAGGTCGATGTAAATGGTATTTTAATTGGAATACAAATGTCAGTTCACACTAAACGAGGAGAATGAAATGTGCGCGGATAAATCTGCTGAACGAGTTGAAAAAGCGATGGAAATTAGACACAAATTAGGGATTTACAATTCCGACGGGAGTTCGAAAAACAATTGGGCGGAACTCTCTCCAGCATATGCAGAATCCATCATAGAATACTGTTTTGGAATGATTTGGAATCAGCCGCTTCTTGATCTCAAAACGCGGGAAATCATCGTCATCGTAACGGGTGCCACCCAGAACATTCCGCAGGTGGTGGAAGACCACACTATGGGAGCCCTTAACGTGGGACTCACGCGTGAGGAAATCATCGAGGCTATCGTGCAGTGCTCGCCCTACATCGGACTGCCAAAGACTAACCACGCACTAAAGGCAGCAAAACGGGCTTTCGAGCGCATGGATAACAAGGCACCGGCTGAATCAGAAGCCGATTAATCTAAATACGTAAAACTGGATTATGAAGATTTTCTTGCGCCGATAGGGACAGGTGCGTCTATTGCCTTTTAATTGTGAAGTTTTGGATAATTTGATTTTAGGTATCCATCACAATGGCGGCACGTCCCATTATCGAGCCTTTCTCTAGATGCTCGTGTGCTTGGTCTACCTGTTCAAGCGAAAAAGTTTCAGTCACGAGCGGCCAAATGTCTCCGCGTGCTACCAGATCGAGTGAATCGATCACTTCTTGTTTAGTAGCAAAGCGGCTCCCCATGATTTGCTTTTCATTCCGAAGCATTTCCCTGGGATTGAATTGAAAAGAAGTGGCTGTCGTACCCGCCATAGGGAGTAGTCGGCCAGCTTTGGCCAGGGACCGGATTCCGTCCTCGATGCTAGATCCCCTGCAGGCAAAATCGACAACAACATCCACCCCCTGGCCATTCGTAATATCCATCAAGGCTTCGGTCATGCTCCCCTCGGAAGCGTTCACGATTTCATGTGCTCCCACCTCTCGGCATTTTTCTAGTTTTTCGGGCATCACATCCACCGCAGTGACCCTTGCGCCTGCCCAGCGGGCCATCATCACCATATGTATCCCTAATCCGCCCCCTGCGCCGATTACGGCCACATTTTCCATCGGAGATATTCGGGCATGGCGAATCACTTTATAGGGTGTCGCAATGGCGTCACTGATGACACCGACTTCGGCGGGATAATTTTTGTAATCTAGCCCCTCTGGAATTTTAACGAAATTCTGAGCAGGTAGCTTGATAAATTCTGCATACCCGCCGTCCATATGTCGCCCGACTTGTCCTTTCATGTTCTCGCAAAGGGTTTCACGGTTAATGCGACACCAGCGGCAACGCCCGCATGTAAAGTAATAATAGGCCGTGACCGGATCTCCTTCCGCCAGCCAATCGACATCATCCCCTACTTCTGCAATCTCAGCGGTTATCTCGTGTCCAATGACTATTGGAAATTTCACAGGCACACGACCAGCCACCGTGTGGTGAATAGTGAGACCAGCTCCGCAGGCCAGCACCCTGGCAACCGCCTCTCCTGGTCCAGGGGTGGGAATGGGGCGATCCTCCAGAACAAATGATTCATTCGTTCCGTACAACACCATCGCTTTCATCGGTTCACCTCCAAAATTAGAGAAAAAAATTTAATTTCGGGTCTGCTTGAATTTGAAAGCAAATCTCTTAGTTTCGAATTATCATTATTTAAAAGAGTCCTTGACATTATGCGGTGGCGCTTTGCCTATTTCAAACTTACGATCCATTTTCATCCCTTGTATCCAAGGCTCTGAAGTCATGTCGTTCAGTTGATTTATGTCAATCCTATCAAATGGTTGTAGCGATATTGGGCCTTGTCAATTCGTTCTGACTCCTTATGTGAAATTTAATTACGAAGAGTATACGCCTCGATAATTGCCCCATGGATTGAAATCATCTCAACAATATGACACACCCATTATAATGTTATCCCTTTTAAAATTCGGCAGTATATAAAACCGACAGCCAAACCTCCTCATTTTTCGGGTGTCATGGAGTTTCATCATGGAAAAGTCTATACGCCTCCTGCTGGATTCCTCATCCAGCCGTTTTGTTGATAGCGTCCGTAACGACAAAGCTTCTGAGCCTTTTGAAATTCTCGAATACCTCGAAGATTGGCCAAAGGTGCCGCCTTCTCTTGCTCGGGAGGCAGATGCTATTTTTTGGCACAAAGATTATCTCTCTGGTGAAGTCATTCGTTCTGCGGATTCCCTTAAATTTATTCAGAAGAACGGTTTGAATTGTAAAAATATTGATGTCGCAGCGGCTACAGAGCGAAAGATACCCGTTGCCTCATTGTCCCTCATCCGGAATGCAACGGTTGCCGAACACGCCATGGCGCTAATGCTCACATGTGCCAGAAATATTTTACGTGCACATCGCTCCGTTGTTCAGGGCTCTTATCGCGATCTTGGTCTCGAGCCCATCCAAACGGATCAATGGAACTACAAACCCAACTGGGCACAAATCGAGGGAATTGACGATCTTTACGGGACGACTGTGGGGGTTATCGGTATGGGTGATATTGGCATGGAGATAGCCAAGCGATGCCGAGCTTTCGGGATGGATGTGGTCTACCACCAGCGCACCCCCCATCCCAAAGAAACCGAGGAGCGGCACGAAGTTCGTTATCTACCATTCGATGACCTGATTGCCGCTGTTGATTTTCTCATTCTCGTATTGCCGCATACGCCTGAAACTGAAAATTTGATAGGAGAAAAGCAGTTTCAGGAGATGAAACCCACTGCCACCCTCATCAACGTGGCGCGTGGAGGTGTGGTAGATGAAAATGCGCTTGTTGAGGCGCTACGGGCTGGCCAGATAGCCATGGCTGGCCTGGACGTCTATAGGGAGGAACCACTGCCGGAGTCCAATCCGCTCATCCAATTGCCGAATGTAGTTTTGACGCCCCATAACGGCGGCGGGTCTTATCGTCATCGCTTGGTTGATCGAAAAGCCGGCCTAGATAATATTTTGCGTTTTTTCTGCGGAGAGACGCCTAGCGGAATAATTAATGGAGAACGTCATCTTGAGTCTTTATGAGGAATTCAAAAATCGGTATGAATCCATGCAAGATAAATTTGACGATCTTCTTGATGAAGCCGAAGCGTTTGACGCATGGGTTGAAGAAACTCGCCAGGGATTCCTAAAGGCATCTGACCCCGAAAGCCAAAGGTGGGCCAGGCGCCTAGAAAGTGGTCCACAGCGACGAGAATTAAAAAACTTCATCGAATCACTAGACGGCTCTGCCGCTGATGCGCTTCTTCGTCTTTATGATCGCCTCAATATTATCCAAAGCGCCGAAAAGGGTGAGCACGTCTAGCACTTAGGAAAATTAATTAGGTTAACCAACTGCCCGCTGTCGGGGTTAGGCGTGCCAAAAAAAATATTGTCATGAAATCCAATCTTCAGCCGCTTTTCGAGCCATTTTCTCTTCTTCGCTGTTTTTGATGATGATATTTGGGGATGGTTCGTGGCCGACTTTGGCATTCCGCCAACAGTGGTAGCGGATAGCTGACGGATATCCTTCTAGATTGATGGAATCATAAAATGAATCGGGTACTTCATGGGGCTTGTAGGGGTCCATCCTGTCTTTTTCGTAGATATTGGAGCGTTTCCAGATCCGCCATGTGCCGTCTCGCTTTTCGAGTAAGACCACAACCCGGCTCCAGGTCGTGAAATCCAACTCCACCCCGTCGACTATTCTTCTTTGGTAGAGGATCAACTCATGCTCGGCCATGGCCCGGTTTTCGTTCAGGTGAATCCAAGGATTAGTAATCGTGTGTTTTTGGCTCTCTCCCTCATGACGGACTATCTTTAGGCCTTTTGAGCCCTCAATGAATTCGTCGCGTGTTCCGGTGAACCATGATGTGGTGAGTGTGGCGTCGGGGTGATAGCACTCCCGTAGGTCCTCCCAGAGACCCGTGTCCCTCGCGTAATTCACTATTGAAAGAACATCTTTGATCTCATTCCTGTCCATGTTTTCTTGAAGCTTTCGCTCGTCAACCATTGAATATTTCGTCCCTTTAAAAAAGTCTGTTGTCAGGTATTTGCATTGTCACAAAAATATCTGCTATTTAGCCTTCCACTCGTCGTGGTCATCCCACTGGTCAAAAACGTCCATAGCAGCGATGAACGCATGATTCACCTTGGGAATTCCAGTGTAGGGCACGCACTGCATGATTGCCTGGGTGATTTCTTCTTGTGTGGCGCCGTGATTCAGTGCGCCCCTTGTGTGAAGACCCACTTCTTTGGGAAGATCCTGGGCGGTGGCAACAGCAATGGTGATGAGCGAGCGCATTTTTTTATCAAGCCCGGGCTGATCCCAGACCGTGCCCCAACAAAATTCATCTACCAAATCGGGGTAGGCCGGGACCAATTTTCGGATTCGCTCCAATGTCTGGCGCTTTCCCTCACCCATACACCCAATGTTGATCTCTAACCC
Source organism: Nitrospinaceae bacterium (assembly GCA_018669005.1). Classification (NCBI taxonomy): domain Bacteria; kingdom Pseudomonadati; phylum Nitrospinota; class Nitrospinia; order Nitrospinales; family Nitrospinaceae; species Nitrospinaceae bacterium. Next base: position 6,246 of record JABJAL010000014.1, on the reverse strand, counting down.
TCTTTTTTTTCGATCTACAGCCATAAAAGGCCCCCTTTTTACACAAATTCATGAATTTCAGCGAACATTCCCTTCACTATTCCAGCACTCAGGTGCCCGACCAAGATTTCATCGGGCTTATAGGGCCCTCCACTAAGTGCCAAATGGAGATGGACATAAGGCTGGGGTTCACTCCATTCCTCCTCTCCTCGAACGGCGGGGGGCTTTTCGGGCCAGCTAATATTTCCCACCGCGATGAGTTCGCGCCAGTCGTGAAAATGGCGGCGGGACGAGGGGCCGATGATGTCCCGGAAACCTGTCCTTATATCGGTCTCTTTCATCGCGCCGAATACAATGAGTGAGGCACTCCGAATGTTCTTCTCTTTCACGAAGTGGTTGAACTCTTCGTAGAAATCATCGTCTTCATCGAATTCCAAATGGAAGACGCGGCCCAATTTTTTTTCTTCTGCTCTCATCACTTAGCCTCCTTTCACTTCCGTATAGAGATTTTCTAAACCCTTTTGGAAGGTCCGTCTGCGGTGTTCTATCCAGGATTCGCCCCGCGACGTATCAGACCAAAAGAATTTCTCGAATACCGTGTCCGCAGTGGCAGTTTCTTTATCTCGTCCTTTATCTAGTAAATCTTTCATGAGTCCCCACATTTCCACGAAATTGTTCTTGAATTTTCTAACCTCCTCAATTCCGCATATTTCTCCATGTCCGGGGACGACATAAGCCACGTCTAGGCTCTCAATCCACTCAAGTCCCTTGATCCATTGTTGAAAAATGGCTTCTCGCATGCCCGGGCCCGGTTCGTTGATCACCACATCACTCGTAAAGATTACACCCTCCTCGGGCACGTACACTGAACTGCAAGCGGGGGTATGGCCGCCTAAACAATGAATTTCGAACGTCAGGGGAGGGAGATGGAGGGTCATGCCTTTCTCAAAACACACTTGGGGCAGGGGAAGCACAGCTTCCGCAATTTCGTTTGCCTCATCTGGTTTTTCAATATCATTCATAGTGTTGATGAAGGTTTCGCGGCCTGTGAGAGAGCTTCCATCTGTTTTGGAAAGCTCCTCAAACACGCGCTGGGGCGCAACGGAAATGACTCTCTCGTCCTCGATAAAGGCAGAGCCGATGGTATGGTCGCCGTGGTAGTCAGTCGAAATGCGGTACCTGATGCCTTTTGGGCTGAGGGCTTGGAGTTCTTTTTGCCATTGACGTGAATCTGAAGGCCGAACGGGGCAATCTATTAGCACCACGCCGGCATCGGTGATACCAGCACCAACATTCGCCCAAAGAAAATCTGTTTCTGCTACCAGGTGTTTCGTCAGGTGGCGCATCCACGTAACTCCCCGAAAAAAAGAAACGCCGGCCAGGAAACGAATCCTCGTTTCCTGGCCGGTATTGGGAAAGACTTAATATCCGAGTATGTTTACTACTTAGTCCCCGCCATGATTTTCTTAAGCTTTTTGGCTCTTTTTTTGCGAGTTTTCGACATATTGACGAAATCTGGCTTCGCAAGCTTAAGTGATTCCATTGCGGGCCGCTTATATATGTGTGGAACGTCAGGGCGAAGGGTGTTATAGCCCTTGCTGGCAAAGATGGTCTGTGCCTCCTTGGAAAGCACAAATTCAAGCCACAATTTTCCTGCGTTCGGGTGCGGAGCCTTTGCCCCCAGTGCTCTTGAAGAGCCAGACGTAGGGACAAGGTCGCTTGGATAGATGAAATCTACGGGAGAGCCTTTTTCTTTTTCAGAAAAAAGATCTCGATCCGATATTGGGAATACTACGTCTGCCTCGCCCTTGAGTAGGAGGGGTCCTAAGGCACGGACGCTGGGCGCCATCAAAGGCTTGTTCTTGGCAAGTTCCTCAAAATACTTCCACCCGTATTTTCGTATGATAACATCCATGAGGATGCGCGATCCGGCCGACTTGGGAAGAGACATGGCTATGCGCCCCTTCCAGCGGGGATGGAGCAGGTCCTTCCAGCTCTTTGGTGCTTCGGCAGACGGGACTTTTTTGGTGTTATGACCGATCCCGTAGGTGTTGTGGTACATGTAGTTTACAAAACCTTCGAGCTTGATGACTTTCTTGGAAAAAACTTTTGAGTTTGTTGGGTTGTAGGGGGTGAGGACTCCCTCTTTTAGCCAACGTAGAACCACAGACCCGTCTCCCGCACCGGTGACGTCCCAACGAGGCTTGCCGGTGCGTCGTTCAGCTTCGACCATTCGTACGATACCGCTGGAGCGTTTTCGCGTATGCACTACTGGAATTCCAAACTGTTTGGTGTAAAGAGCCGTCAGTTTCTGCATTACTTTGCGCCGGGTGGTGTCGTAAATTACGAGGTTTCCCTCTGCCTTTGCGGCCTGGACGAGTTTCGGATCGTATCCCATCTGGGCCTCGGATACGCTCGGCCATCCCCCCATCAACAATACGGCTGCCAGCGTTGCGGCGATCATCCAATTTCTCATTTCTTTCATGTTCTCTCCTTTCGGCTACCGGGCACCGCAGAGTCCATTTCCTGGAATCAGCGTTCCCGATTAAAAAAAGAAAATCTGAAAACACTCTGTTTTGTTACGTGCTCGGAAATTTTAATCCTCCCGTATAGCTACATTTGAAAGGCACCTTTCCCCACGAGCTTCTTTGATGTCATGACCAGAGTCAGATTAATACAAAGGACAAGAAGAGCTAGCGCCCCTAAGGGGCCCGTATGGCCATCTTCGATGAACTCTACAATAAGAACGGCAATCGTTTCGTTCCCTGCAGTGTAGAGCATTATGGAGGTGGCCAGGTCGCGGAACTTTAGACAAAAAATCAAGGTTGCAACCGAGAGCAATCCACTCTTCATCAGGGGGATAGTGATGCTCCTCATCGTCTTTAGCCAAGAGGCCCCAAGTACCTGCGAGCACTGCTCCAGTTCCACACTGAGTTGTTTGAGCGATGATCGGGCAAACATAAAAGCGATGGGCGTTCCTTTAATGAAATATCCGATGATGAACAGCCACATGGTGCCATAAAGTGGAAACGGTCCAGCCGAAAAAGCGAGCACGAGCGCCATTCCAAGAGCTACACCCGGAAAACTCAACGACATTGTTGAGAGGAAAGCCAGCATTTCTCTGCCGGGCACTGTTGTTCGCTCCACAATCCAGGCCATAACGAACGTGATGAAGAGACATAGTGCAACCGTGGCAATCGCCAGAACAAAGCTATTACTTAGGGCACGGAAGAATATGCTTGTTCCCGTGAATAGTGCGATGTAGTGCTCGAAGGTCAAATTGCTCAAGACTGGGGGAAGTCCCTGGGCGTAGAGAAGTGAACTCTCCAGAAGTGCCAGCATCGGAAGTGCGATTCCCACGAAGACCACCCCAATCGTGTAGGTCGAAAGGGCGTACTTCCATTTCCCCACATCCACTAGCTGGGGCTGGGGGGATTTCCCGCTGATAGTCACGAACTGACGCTTTCCTAAATAAAATGCCTGGAAAGCGAGGAGAAGCGCCGTCACGATCACGATAGGCGTGGCGGCCGTTGCCGCCATATCGAAGCGGGGAGGATCGTCCGAGAATAGTCCATAGACCAAGGTTGAGAGAGTATCTATTTGAACAGGGGCGCCCAGAAATGCTGGAACTCCAAAAACGACAAAACTCTCGATAATCACCAGGATCAGCCCGGAGAGAATGGCTGGCGTCACAATGGGGAGCGTTACGGTGAGGGAGACACGTAAGGTACTCGCCCCGAGGATGCGGGCGGATTGTTCGTAGCTCGGATCCATATTATCGAGAGCCGAGACGACCGAAAAAAACAGAAACGGGTAGACGAACATCGTGAGGGCGAACACCAACCCCTCGAAACTGAAGATGTTGAAGGGGGTGGACTCAAGCGAAAACATCCATTGTAGGAATAGGTTGATGCGTCCTGCCCTTGGGCCCAAGAGAGTGATCCATCCCACAGCAATTAGGAAGCTTGGTGTAGCGAAGGTCAGTACAACCAAAGATCGCACTAGCCCGCGCAAGGGCATGTCCGTCCGGGATACACCCCACGCCATGGGGAGAGCAATGATGAGTGATCCGATCGAGGTGGCCACTGAAAGTTTTAGTGTGGTCAGAAGCGCCGAATACAATTCTGGATCGGAGAAAAATTCCCGATAGTTATTCAGTGACCAGACGCCGGTGCTTTCATTTACGAGGCTCCACTTAAATAAGATACCTAAAGGATAGAGGATAAAAAAAGCAAGGATGAGGGCGGTGACGATGAAGATGGATGTGCGCACAGCCTCGTTGCGCCAGCCCTGGATCATCCCGGCAAGCGTTGTCCTTAGATTGACGGCGCTTGATGTCGCTATAGCCAATTTACTTTCCTTTGTAGATGCTGGAGCTCGAAGTAATTTTCGAAACTTTCAGCAGCTTTGTAAGACTGATAAATTCTTGCGCTTATTTCGAGGCAAGTAATTGAAATGAAAATTGCGGCTTCTTGTATCGATTTTTCAAAGTTTAGCTAGAAACACTATCTTGAAACCTGATGACAGAGCCTCTCTTGGTATTGCCCTAGTCGCAAAAGTTGATTCGCACTTCCTGTAACCAATTTTGGTGTGTTAAGATGATGATAAATAACCCACGCATGATTGTCTAACCTAATTCGGATTGGGTATTCGTAAATTTTTTTATCAAGAACTCTACGTGGTCTTGATTTAAAGGAAGAATCATGAATTTGCTGGGTAATTCACCTGAATATAAAAATATGGGGGGAGAGGGGTGATGTCCAGGGTCCCGCTGCTCAGTCGAGAAGGCACCGAGGGCGACATTGCCCAAACTTTCAACATACTTGGTAATTTTCAAAGCCGCCTAAGCAACTCCACCCAGGCGACGGCAAATTCTCCGTTTCTTGCTCGAATTTTTTATCCCTTTGTTCAAACTCTGATGCGCGAGGGATTGGGAACCGTCCTTTCTTCTAAAATTAAAGAAATTGCGGTAATCAAGACCACGCTAATTAATGGGTGCGAATACTGACTTCATCACAACACCGCTCACGGCCGGGTGCTGGGAGTGACTGACGAGCATGTCGCCGTCATAGGGTCGGACGATTATATGGAGTCGCCCCTTCTTACCCCCAAAGAAAAGGCGGCCGTTCTCTGGGCAGAGCACGTGACGAGGAACACCGCCAAACATCGAGACGATGTGGCCGAGGAGGTCCAAAAGCATTTCACCGATGCGGAGTTTGTTGAGCTTACTTTTGTTGCCAGCTACTTCAACATGCGTAATCGTTATCACGACTCGTTGAAGTTGCCGCTTGATGAGGAGCTCAATGCCGAGTCGGTTGGCCGTCCTCGTTTGGATCCTGAAAAGCTTAAAAAATATCTGGAGGAAGTTTTGGATAATTGGCCGGATACTTTTCCTGAGGCCATCGAGTAAGGTTTTCAAATAAATAGAAAATCCTAATTGGCATTTTTAAAAAGGAGAGTTGATAGATGGACCGAGGAATCTGGGCGACATGGTATGACATCTCCGAGGAGGGGAAAGATGAGTATATTTCCTGGCTCCATGAGGTCCATCTTCCCCGGGTACTTAAGCGGCCCGGCTATTTATGGGCGGCGCACATCAAGAATATCGTGACGGAGGAGCGTGAGGCGGCATTAAGAGGACGCTTGACCCATACGGACGATAAGTCGGTACCCACCGGTATTCAATATTTGATGCTTTTTGGTGCTCTTGAGCCGACCGTTTTTCTGAATCCCAGTCCCGAGCAGCTTGAGGAAAAGATGACGTCCGATGAGCGAGAAATGCTCGGGAGGCGGGAGAATTCACGTTCTTATGTATTCATGGAGCATCATCGTATTGCCGGTCCCGAGGTAAATACTCGAGCGCCAGGTCTCACGCCAGGCCCTGCCATTCAACTGGGAAGTTTCAATATCAATGCTCTTGAAAATGAGGAAGAACTAGGTTGCTGGTATTCCCAGGAAAGGATGCCCAGATTGAAGGTTATGAAAGGTTGTGTTGGCGCGCGCAATTTGGTTACGGTTTCCGGCTGGGCCAAGCACGCCATCATGTATGAGTGGATTTCTATGGATTCGCTAAAAGAAAATTTCAATACAGAGAAGATACCTCGCTCGCGCAAAGCGGTGAGCACCCTGGTTCACTCACCTAGTTCTCCTAGTTTAGGAGAACGTATCTGGCCACCAGTGCAATAATTGTCATAAGGTAGAATGAAATTGCGTAAAGCTGATATTGTGACAGCGCTCATATTTATTTCCTTCAGCTTGGGTGCCTAT